>NZ_KV815632.1:4961-76285 GCF_001814285.1 Enterococcus sp. HMSC076E04
AAGAATTGAACGAACGCCTGTAAGATAAGGGTTTTTCACTAGATTTAAATAATTAGTGATAGAAACATGCTGACTTTAAAATGAAAGCTGGTACCCATTTAGGTACTTAACACATATCGGCACCATTTATTCGGAAAAAGGGGGCTGTGACAAGAATTTTGTCCCAGCCTCTTGTTTGTATGGGAATCGATTCATTGCCTTGTTCTTTAGTTAAGGACTTGAAGAACAGGAAAGTGACTTCGAAGACCAATTCTATTTTTTTCTAAAATCAGTAAGTAAAAAAGCACTCACTTCGAGTGCTTTTTTGCGATATTTTCTTAGTGTTAAGATAGCCCTAATTTGTCTTTTACAGATGAAGGTACTTTATCGCTAGTGATTACTTTTTTCTCTATAATTCGCTTTTCGCTTGCTTTCAACTGCAAGATTGTTCCTTCGGGATAAGCAGAACCATTAGCAGAGTCGCCAGAAGTAATGACATCAAAATCCAATTGTCTTTTTTCACCGTTTTCAGCGTACGCATCTACGTTATATTTAAACCCTTTTCCAATTACTTCTCCATTATCTGCTTTAATATCAGTTTCTGCAGGCATCGGTGCTTTGATTACTGCATAATAATCTTTTCCAACATAAGTAGACTGATAGTAGTCCCAGCCTTTCCAACCTATAAAAGCAATCAATACGATAACGATTAACCCTAAAATTTTTTTCATGAAAATTCTCCTTTTTTATTTTTATTCTATAGAATATTATACAAATCATAACAAAATATCATCATCGAAACAGCTAACAAAATTGTCATAAAAAGCGACGATAATTGATATTAAAACTATATTTTTGTTTAGGTCAAGAACAAATGACAGATATAATGACCAAATGTATGTAAAAAATATAAAAAGACGTCTGTCGCGGATCACCGTTACAAACGTCTTCTATTGATTTTCCGAGATCTCATCAGTCGCCATTTGGAATGGGTCACTCCCTATCTAGATTCATTTAATGCTCGGACTGCTTGTTCAATTGTAATACCAAACGCAACGTTATTTTCGTTTTGTGCATCAATCGCCATAAAACGGTTAGAAGTTGTATCAAAGGCTACGCGGTATTGCATATTTGTTTTTGTAAACGTCATAAAATTCATCTCCTTTGTAATGTAATTCAGTTCTTGAAAGTTTCCTTTAAACTTTCGAACCTATAACAAGTTTAGCATCGTCCGTTTTTTCATGCAATTAAAAAGCATTTATCACTTTTCTTATTTATTTTTTCTTAAATCAATCAGCTGTTTTCTTTCAAGCCAATAAGTAGCCCAACCATCAACGTTACAAAGACTATTGCTTGGATATAAATCATATACTCACCCCTTGTAAATAATTTAGCAGGATAATGAAAAGAACACACGAACAACATAGGAATATAAACAAACGTTTTTGTCACAACATCTAGAATTATGATAAGAAAATAGTTATCTAAAAAGTAAAAAATAAATCAAATAAAAATAAAAAAATTAAATAAAACGTTTTCAATTGAAGGGAGATTTGTTATTATAAAATAAAGAAAAACAAAGAAAAGAGGGAATGAAATGGTAAAAGCAGAAGTAGGAAGATCTTATATATGTAAACCGATTGGCGTATCTCACGAACTAATTGGCTGTATTGAACGTACATATAACAACACGGCTGTCGTGTATGTTGAAAGTTATGACCAACGAGACTATCCAATCATTTATGAAAGCAAGTACCGCATGCTCGTAAAATTCTGTGATATTAGTGCACCTGCTGAATTGGTTTCTTAAACAGTATTTTTGAGAATTCGCAAGAACTCCCTTATAATATAAATAAAGACAGAAGGGAGCGAGAAGATATGCCTAAAAGAAAAAGTTCAGGGAAAATGGGAATTATTCTTGCAGTGATCTCTGCAATTCCTGCTATTTTAGCTATTGTTCGTGCGATGAAGGAATCAAGAGATAATTAAGGACACGTTATGAATGTCAAACAAAAAACGCATATACCTGCGGTAACAGGTTATGCGTTTTTTGTTGTATAAAAACTTATTTCATTAACGATTTTTGATTAGCCAACACCCAAAACAAAATTTAGTAGCTTGTCTGAATAAGTGATTTCTTCATCTGTTTGTTTCACACTTTCATTTAGTAGTCCCATCTCATCGGTTATGATACCATCCACACCATAAAACATCATGCGACTCATAGCATCTGAATCGTTGATCGTCCATACATATACTTTTTTTCCATCTTGATGGGCAGAATTAATGAAGTTACGATTGATCGTACTATACTCCATTGTCAAAAAATCAGCAGGCGTTACGGGAGGCCCAACGATATTGAAAGGCAAGATATAGCCCACATAAAAGTTTGGTTCTGCTTCTTTTAAATCAGAAACAGTTTGGTACGTCAAACTTTGCAAAATATGATGATTCTCTAAAATCGCTTTGCGGTATTTCTGAACAAATCGTTCGACCAGGTCATCTGAATCTTTTTTAGAGGTCTTAATCTCAATAAGTAATTTTTGGTTCAATTCATGCGCTTTTTCTAAATAAGAATCAAAAGAACACACAGGGGCTTGGAACCCATTTTCAGTAACCGTAAGATTTGTCAATTCTTTCAACGTCAAATCCTGTGGTGTTCGATTTACCCCAGTTAAGTGACGAAGATTTGCATCATGCATCACTACGAAACGGCCATCTTTTGTTTCCTGCACATCCATCTCTATATAATCAGGATGATAGTCTCTGCTTGTTTTTTCAAGTGCTTCTAAAGTATTTTGCGCCCCATTTTGCGTACTTACACCTCTGTGAGATACAGTCACTGGTTTTGTCTGAACTGCCGAAGTCAGATAATCCATATTGTAAAGACAAACGCCAATACCGAAAAAAACTGCAAAAAGGGTCAAACCAGTGTTTTTCAGCGCAGATAAATGCACGTTGGACGTTTGAGGCGTAAACCACTTGGGAATCTCTGGTAAGAAACCTTCGTCATCCATGAAATCAACGATGATATAAAAAATTCCTACAGTAGACATCACGATATTGAATAATAAAATTCCTTGTAAAAGCGTCATCGCAAATACAGCGCTGATCAATGCGTAATTCGGGAAAAATTCTTCAACAACACTTTGTGCCAAAATAACAACGATATATCCCAAAGAAGAAAGAAGTAAAATCGTACCGCCAATCACGATAAATTGCCCCGTGATAGCAAAAAGACGTGATTTGGTCAGCAACCAGCTTTCTCGAATGGATGCTCGAAAAGGTCGATCTCGTAAAATCATTTCAGGTAAAGCGAAAATCAGCCGAATCCCAATATAGCCAAGAAAAATGTAAACGAGTAAAAAGGAACTGACGACGATCCAACGGTTAGCAAAAATAAAATCCATGATAAAAGCAGGGATTTTTATTTTTGACAGTAGATCAGAATTGAAACTTAACCCGCTGATCGGTAGAATCAATAAAAAATAAGCAAGAAAAAACAGAAAAGTAATAGGTCTCACTTTCTTCAGTTGAAGTATCGTCAAGTGCAAGAGCTGCTTTAAAGAAACGGGTTCTTTCTTTTTAATAAAGAAGACACTCATCAAAAGAAATGCAAATTCGAAATAAACCAATAGTAAAATCGTCAATAAAACGGCGATTAACGACAGCAGAACTCCAGGATGCTGAGAGAAAATCAAAGGAATATTGTCATAAGACAAATAGTCAATTGCTCCTCGGTGCAAAATAAAACGAGTCGTACTGCTCAATAAGGGTAAACAAATAAATAAAATAAAGCCATGCATCAGCAAGACATCACGGAAATAAGCTTGTGTTCCTTTCAAAAAATCCCACGCGTTGCCTAAGCTACGTTTCAAATAATTCATCCTATCACCTACTTTCACATTGTAGCGCAAATCCAATGAAAAAGGAAAGGGTGCAATGTATCTTGCAGATCCTTTCCCAGAATTAACATTGGTAATCAATCAATAACTGATTTTGCAAAATAAATATTAACCAAGAAGACCACTTAGATATTGTCCTCCATAAATCAAAGCCATACTGTATAAGAAAATCGATAGTGGTTTAGCTATCAAAATAATCAGTGTATATCGTTTCATTGAAATGTTTGTCAATCCAGCCATCAAACATAACGCATCGTCCGGAGCAACAGGAAGAAAAATAGCTAGAGCAAACAGCTTCTCAAAGCGGTTTTGATTGTCTAACCAGCCAATATATTTGTTATAGGTCTTATCGCTGATCATGGAAAGAATGAATGGTTTTCCGTAACGTCGTCCTAGAAGAAAGATAATAATCGAACCAATACAGATTCCAACATAATTGTAAATAAAGCCAGCATAAGGACCAAATATCAGAACACCCGCTGCAGTGCTGATTCCTCCAGGAATGATTGGAATAACCACTTGCAAGATTTGGATGAAGATAAAAATGACCGGACCTAAAATGATCGAATCACCTACTAATCCTCTTAAAGCATTCAAATCTTTGAAAACACCTAAATTAATAAAATAAATCGTCAGCGCGATCGATAGACCTAATCCAATAATGGAAATGAAGTTTATCAGTTTTCGAGAGGCAGCAATATTCATTATTCATCAACTCCTTAGAGGTTCTTTGGTATCTATACTTTACTAGAAAAGCAACTGTCTGCGCCACTTTTTAAGATGACAGAAAACAAACAATTTTGTAAGTTCATCATACGTTCATTGTAAGTATAAAAGAATAATCTCAAAAAAACATCCAACTAAAGACTTATTTAATATCTTGTTTTTTCAAAAATAGAAAAAAGATAGAAAACGTTAACAATTATGCTTGGAAAGCATACTGATGGAGTAAACTAAGCATTGGACAGGTTAAAAAATAGGGCTTAAAATAAAATGCGAAGAAACAATAGATAATGATGTTACTTAAGAACAGTGTTTGAATCACCTAGCAATCACGAACGGAGGAAGTAAAAAAATGGCAGAAAAACAAACCGCAGGAAGAGATCAATTGGGGGAGTTTGCACCAAAATTTGCAGAATTGAATGACGATGTTTTATTTGGAGAAGTATGGTCAAGAGAAGAATTATCTCCTCATCAGCGTAGTATCATCACCCTATCTGCTTTGATCTCAGAAGGGAATTTTGAACAATTGCCGGCTCATCTGAAAATTGGCAAGCAAAATGGCATTACTAGTGAAGAAATAGCAGAAATCATTACCCATTTAGCTTTTTATGTAGGGTGGCCAAAAGCTTGGTCGGCTTTTAGTTTATTTAGCAAAAGAAATCTATCTAGAAGAAAATAGTGAAGATAAGAAAGAGGCATAAATGATGACAAAACACGAAGAAATACAAAAAGGCGTGATTTTTCCAGCAGGTGAAAAAAACGAAGCTTACGCTCAAGTATTTACCGGGCAAAGCTATCTGAATATGTTAGTAAACGATCCCGAAATTTCTGTTGGTGTAGGTAATGTAACTTTTGAACCAGGCTGTCGCAATCACTGGCATGTCCATACAGACGGTTATCAAATCTTACTTGTGACCGGAGGAGAAGGCTGGTATCAGGAAGAAGGAAAGCCAGCAAGACGATTAATGGCTGGAGATGTCGTCGTAACGCACAAAGGGATCAAACATTGGCATGGTGCGACAAAAGACAGTTGGTTTGAACATTTGGCGATCACTGCTGGTAATTCAGAGTTTTTAGAACCTGTAACAGATGAATTATACGAAGGATTGGAAAATCAATAATATCAAGCTTAGAACAGCTCCTAAAAGTAGATTTTTAATCGAACTTTCAGGAGCTGTTTTAGGTGGATGAAGCTGTTTTGTAGAATAGGCTAATAATAAGGGCGAGGAGAAGCACGCCGAAAAATTTTGATATTGATAATCGGCTGGACATACATGATTTCCACATCGTCAATCAAACTACCTAGCAGATGATAATCTTCCCGATCATGTCGAGGATTACCTAATAGCTCCTGATAGTAGATTTCCATGCTAGGGTCTCGAGGATTGTTCAGCAAATCAGCAAGTACATCTAGATCTTCTGGCTGAGATTCTGTTGTGCCCTGTATTTCTATGAAAAGTCCCTCCTCAGCAAATTCTACGCCAATACGTATTTCAGTTATTTCGTGGGAATATAGATAAGTAAGAAGCTCATCGATGATTCTTTTTGATAATTCTTTTTCCAAGTGTCTTTTTTTCCTTTCTGACAGCAGTAAAGTTATCTAGTATCGGTACAAGGATACCTGCAACGAATCCAGTTGAAAAACCACTGTTATATAAATTGAGTCCTCCGTGCAAAGTGCTGACGTTATGGACAAGAGCAACAAGAGCAATATGTAACATACCAGCTATTACACCGTAAAAACTGCCGTAAAAACCGCTTATGGGCGCGAGGCCTGTTCCAAACACAGCGGCAACGAGCATGCCGGTGCTGGTGATCTCATGAAACGTCCCAAACAAAGAAGCAAGAAAAATTCCGACTAGTATCGGAAAACTGTTTTTTAAATGACAACCAAAAGCACTGAAACCAACCGCAGATAAAATAGCACCGATGACAGGACCATTTAACTTACCACCAACCAGCAAAACATAAGAAGAAAGCATTAGACCAACTAGCCCCACGTTGATCAAAGTAGCACCGATACCAGAATTAGCAATGAAATCAGTTGTCAGTTTACCAGATGAATCGAAAATCTCTCGAATACCCGAAAGTCGAAAGGAATTATAATAGAAACCAAAACCGACTGTCAGCAAAAAAAAGCCGAAAATGATCCAGACGAGAGGGGAATGGTATTCATTGGAAACCAATGTATTCTCGACGATTGAGTAGCTGAACAATCGCAAAACAGCAGTAAAAGCCATGGCAATCAAGCCTGAGGTAAATCCAATATTATAAAGCGTGAACCCGCGATGGAAAACTAAAGTTTGAGCAGCTAACGGCGGAAGAAGAAGACCAATTGCTATACCAGCCAAATTTCCCAGTAGAATTCCTACTAGCAAAGGAAAGCGCATACCAAAAGTAATGTAACTAACGACCGGCGACAATGCGCTGCCGAACAGTCCTATCATAATATACTGAGAAAAAGGTTTATTGACAAATACAGCATACAGGTATACACCTAAAATGATCGAGATTGAATTATAAAGGTTTTTGCCAAAAAAAGAAAAACCGGTAACTGTTAAAATCGAAGCGAATAAGGGGCCATTTAAAATCACCTTTTGCCGGTAAGCCACAAGCACAGAAAGTAAGGTCAAGATCCCAACGTTTATAAATGCGCTTCCAAAACCACCCAAAGCAAAATAATCTGTCAGAAGATTGCTTGGCGAGGTAAGAATAGTCAGTAGACCACTCCAATTAGCGGCAGGTGTACCAGAAACTAAGCCAATAAAAAGAAAAAAAGCACCTGTAAAACTAAGATAAAAATATTTTCTTTTCTGTGAAACGATTCTTTTTTGAGGATGAATATAAATAACGTCAGTTTCGTTTTCCATTACACACCTTCTTTTTCGTTTTCTTTAACTATAACTTGAAATGAAAGATTTGGTCAACTATCATTTAGGTTAAAACTAAAAATGTAAGGGAACCCAGTGAATTTAACCAAATTTTTTTAATTTTGCAAAAAAAGTTAAAGAAGACTGAGAAAAAAATTTAAAATATAACGTTTTGAGTAAAATGTTTGCAAAAAATACTAAAAATAGGGTACAATAAAACAACATATACTGCAGTAAAGAAGTGGGGGAGTTTTAATGAGAAGAAAAGTCTATACCAAGGATCAAATTCTAAAAGCTGCTTATGATGTTGTTGCAAAGGAAGGGTTTAAAGGATTTACTGCGAGAAACATTGCGAAAAAGATGGGGATTTCGACTCAGCCAATTTATCTGGAATTCAAAAACATGGAAGATTTGAAAAATACGTTATTGGATTCGATCTTTGAACAACTAAAAGAAGATGTTTTCCCTATTGAGCGTACGGGTGATAAAATCATTGATCTCGGTTTGAACTATATCTACTTTGCAAAGAAACATCATAGTCTTTACATGGCATTGTACATTGATGAACATGGGGACGGAAAGAAAATTCATGATTTTTCTTACAACTATTTCCGTGAAATAGTCAAAGAAGATGAAAGATACAATCAATTATCGGATGATTATATCGATGCCTTGCATACTGGTACATGGGTAGCGGTGACTGGCTTAGCATCATTGATGTCATCAAACATCATGCATCCAACAGAAGAACAAATCATCGCACTGATCAAACGGACAATTGACTCGATTTTAGCACTAGATAATCCTGAAACAATCAGATAGTGTTCTATCATGATGAATTTGATCGGTAAGTCCGTTGGCTGTAAACTGTCAATGGACTTTTTTTGTAAAAAAACGGTTTCTGTTATTTATCTGTTAGAAATAGGCTTGACATTTCGTGGGAAAAGTTTAAAAATAGTACTTGCGGAAGGTTGGCAGAGTGGTAATGCACCGGACTCGAAATCCGGCGAACCGGCTAATACCGGCGCGCAGGTTCAAATCCTGTACCTTCCTTATATATCAACGATTAGACGCGATTTCGATCGTGTCTTTTTTTGTTGTAATTTAGCCTAAAATGTTTTTTGACTCCCCTTTTGACTCCCCCTGAGTACTATTCTTCATAAATGCTACAAAATTATTGATGACTTTTTTGTTTTGAGTTTCAGTTACATGAGTGTAAATATTTGAAGTAGTTTGAATGTCTGCATGCCCTAAACGTTCCTGAACATCTTTTAAAGAAGCTCCTGATTCAAAAAGGAGAGAGGCATGAGTATGTCGAAAACCATGAGTAGTGATTCTTTTAGTCAATTCTGGATGATGCTTATATATGACATTAAGCCACGAACGTGAAACTGTAGGGTTATAGAGAAGACCATCATGGTGAAAAATTAAGTTTTCGCTTTGGATTGTAACGATCGTTTTGTTTTTTGTATAATACTTTCTCAATAAACTGATCAAATCATTGTCCAGATAAATTTTTCTTTTTCCAGATTTTGATTTAGGAGTATTTACGATCAATCTCCCTTGATAACCTCTTGTTACAGTTTTATTAATATTGAGTGTTTTGCTCTTAAAATCAATATCCGACCAGGTCAGTGCAAAAGCTTCTCCTTTTCTTATACCTGTAAAAGCCAATAGGGAAAAGAATAAATATCTTTCATCATCATCGTTTCTTATTGCTTCTAAAAATTCGATTAATTCTTCTTTAGTATAAAATTCGATATTTTTATCTTCGATATCTAGAGCTTCTCCACGTGGAATAGAAACTAATTTCATAGGATTGCTAGTTATAATTTGTAAAGAAGCAGCGTAATCAAAAACATTAGATGTGTAATTTTTTATTTTCTTAAAAATTTTAGGATGGCTATCGGACCAAGTGTTTACTGCTTCTTGACAGAAAAAAACGTCTATTTTGTCAATGAACTTATCTCCAAACACTTTTAAGATGTGTGTGTCAAAAATTTGTTTGGTGGAGGACCAAGTGCTTTCTTTAACTGTCTTTTTATAATTTTCAAACCATAAGCCGTAAACATATTCGAATTTCTTGCTCTTTTGAGCTGTAGAAGCTTGCAGTCCTTTTTCCTGTATATCTGTCTCCAATCTTTTTAAAGCTCTCTCAGCGGCTAATGGCGTACTAAAACCTCGTCTCGTTGTTTTTCTTTTTTTTCCTGTTAGCGGATCAACTCCTAAGTACAGACTAAACTGATATTTTTCTTCTCCTTTTTTTGTTAAGTGCTTTTTAATTCGTTTATCAATTTCTTTTTTTGCCATCTTTTATCTTTCCTTTCGTACGTTTGTTCGGTTGTACAGCGGATTTCGAGATGGTAAAATAGGGTACAACAAATAGACCTACTTTACCGTAGCTCTTTGCACATTTGCGTTCTTGGTCGGGCGGCAAATGTGCTTTTTTATTTGATTCTTAATTCTTGTCCTGGATATAGGAAGTAATTATTTGGGTCGATTCCATTTAATGCAAACAATTGATCCACCGTTATGCCTACACGTTCTGCTACTTGTTTTGGACTTTCTCCTGATTGTACAGTAGTCGTCGAGCCGGCAGATGTTTCCGTAGACGAAGAAGCCGGTGGAGCTGGTTGTGGTGGCTGACCGGCAGGTACATAATCTTGCGGAACTGATTGTTCAGTCGTGCTAGGCGGTGTCACTACTTGTTCCATGTTTGAACTTGGAGTAGCTTCTGCGTAGTTTTCTACACTTTCCGCTGAGTAAGTACTACTAGTTTCAGGAGGCGTGTTCTGCGCAATAGCAGCTTGTTCTACTGTACTAGAAGATGTAATAGTACTTTCTGTTGTAGTCGAAGATGATTGTTCGTTGCTACTTGTTGAGCTAGTAGTTGTTCTAGAGTCTTTAGTTTTTTCCTTTTTGTAGGGTTTTAAAACTAATTTCTCTTTATCATCAGATTTATTAGATTTTTCTGGAGTCAAAATAATGTTTTTGTCTTCTTTGCTAACGGTATACTTGGCATCGTTATCCTTGTCTTTGTCGTCTTTCCAAGTCATAACATTACCTTCAAGAGTGTATTCAAATTTATAATTCATTTGATCAACTAGGCTTTTAGCAAATTCTTCTCCCATGGCTTCCCACTCATCGCTAGCTGTAGATTTCATTTTGCTTGTGTCAACACTAAAAGAAACGATATGATCAGAAAATGATGCTATCATATTTGGTTCGTCATCTTTGGTTGCTTCAATCAACCAATCATTAGCTTTTAAATCATCTGTGGTTACTTTTTTCCCACAAGCAGTGAAGAGTAGTAGGGAAGCAAGAACTAACAGACTTCCTATCATTTTTTTCATTTTTTATTCCTCATTTCTATGATATGATTTTTATTGGGGAATCTTAGAAATAAGGTTTCGAGTCCGTGTTGCTGCACGGGCTTTTTTTATTTAAATAAATCCCAAAAACTGAATGTAGTTTTCTTGTATACTTTATTGTAAGCAGCCTTTTTTGGGTCTTTAATCCATCCAGACCCCTTTTTACCGTAACCAGGAATCACTGCTTTTTTCACAGCTCTTTTTGCCTTTCCAGTAGTTCTAGCGCCGATAGATTTCTTTATGCTCGGTTTTCTCATTCCAATTTTCATTTTATACCCTCTCAAATTAATTATAGTTGGACAATATATACAACGACTTTCCCATAAATTTGAACGTATTTAGTATCATCATAATTAACCACAATATCAGTGAAAGAAATGTTAGAAGAATCAGGTCTAAAAATGATGCGATTATTTTGTTGATCATTTATATATCTTTTTACAGAAAATTCGTTATCGTTGCTAAAGACTACTATATCTCCATCTTTTAACTCATCACAGCTCTCTATTTTCTTTACAGCAATTAATGATCCATCAGGAATAACGTTATTCATGGAATCTCCATTTATTTTAGTAAAAAATACATCTTGATATCCTGCATATTTTCCCATGGCATAATCAGGAATAGCAATTTGCTCAATATGGTCTTGATCAAAAGCTTCGACTGAAGAAGGTATGCCGGCAGCAACAGAAGTGTCAAAAAAGTTATATTCTTGAATATCACTTGATAGAACTGTCATAATGTTTCCTCTATCAGTTTTAGTTCTGTTCAAAGTCATCCCTGCTGCATTTGCTTTTTCTGCTAACTCTACAAATTTATCAGCAACGAAACTTTTATTGTTTTCCTGTAATTCATCTAAAACTTCTTTCTTTAAATCATAATAATTGTATTCTCTGGAATATCTTGGATCTATATCAGATTTATCAACATTAAAAGCTTTAGCTATTAATTCAGCGTTTTCCATACTGATAGTTGATTTTTCAGTAAAATATCCCGATAGCGTCGTAACAGGAATACCTGTCATATCTGACAATTGTGCTCTTGTGTAGCCATGCGTAATTTTTTTTAAATTGTTAGCGATAATGGAGCGAGCTTTTTTATCTTCTTCTGATAATGGTTTTCTTGGCATGTTATTTTCTCCTCCTTTTTTATTAATAATATCGAATTAAATCAATATAAACAAGTATAAAGTAGTTTTATAACAGTGTTTTTTAATTTAAAAAACGTCAAAAATCGTTGACTGGTAGTATAAACTAGTATAAAATAATTTACATAAACGAAGGAGGAATAAAAATGGAATTACAAATTACTTTGGAGGCAGCTAGAGTTATGATGGGATATTCTTTAAAAGAAGCAGCAAAACTCTTTGATGTTCACCATCAAACCTTAGCAAATTGGGAACAAGATCCGAATAAAATGAAGCAAAAATATGTGCAATTAATACCAGAAATATACCATTTTCCAACAGCAAATATTTTTTTTGGAAGCAAAGACGAGTTTATACGATATAAACTTCATAACGATTCATTTTTAATAAAATAACTTATGAAAAACATATTTATTCATTTTTAAGGAGTGTAATCCATGAAAGAACTAATCAAAGTAACAACAAATGAGGAGAATGAGCAGTTAGTAAACGGCAGAGAATTGCATGAGTTTTTGGAGGTGGCAACAGAATACAAAAAATGGTTTAGTCGTATGGCGGAATATGGTTTTGTTGAAAATATAGATTTCGTAAGGGTGACCCAAAAATGTCCGACCCCTGGAGGAATTCAGAATATTACCGACCATGCAATGAAATTGGACATGGCAAAAGAAATCTCAATGATTCAACGAACAGAAAAAGGAAAACAAGCGCGTCAATATTTTATTGAAGTAGAAAAAGAATACAAACAACAATTACTTGATACTTCAAAGCTAAGTCCAGAACTTCAAATGTTCCAAGGAATATTTAACGCAGTAGCTAAGCAAGAGTTAGAGACAAAACGTCTAGCAACACAAATGGAGAATATTACTGAAATTGTGGCATTGAATACAACTGACTGGCGTAGAGAATGTCGAAAGCTCGTAAATAAAATGGCGGAAACCCAAGGCGGATACGGTGCTTATCAAGAAATTCAAACAGCGATATATGAAGAAGTTGATCGTAGAGCTGGCTCCTCTCTCAAAACTAGATTAACCAATTTACGTAACCGTATGGCTGGCGAAGGTGTTCCAAAATCCAAGCGAGATAAGACAAATAAGTTAGATGTAATCGAAAGCGATAAAAGGTTAAAAGAAATTTATCTATCTGTAGTCAAGGATTTCGCTATTAAGTATGGAGTTTGGAAAGAAAAATAAAATTCGATAGGAGGCAAGTCATGAATATTCTAAGCGAAGAGTTTCTGACTCGTTTGAGAATTGCAATTGTTGAAGTTGTGAAGGACGCACTTAATCAGCTTTCAAAAAAGAATCTTTCAGAAACACGATATTTGAAAAAAATCGAAGCTAGAAAGTATGTGGGAGGTGTAAATGATCAAGGCTTTGAGAAGCTAGTAGATCATGGGTTAAAAGAAATTCGTATAGATGGCTTTTTAAGGTATGACAAAAAAGACATCGATGAACTGATGGCTAAATACAAAATCTAAAAGGAGGACATACATGACAGAGATCACCATCACAGACGGACATATGTCTCATACCGTGAAAACAAAAGAAGAGGCACAACGTATTATTGATCGATATTTTCCGGAAGGGGAGTCAACTATGCAAATAAGAAAACCAATCGTTGAGCGCTCGAGTAGCAAAATGCTGCTCGCAACACTTGCCGAACACAAAAAGCCAGTATACAAAGCTCGTCAGCTGCAAGCACTTTGCTATATCAGCTTAGTTCTAAACGTCATTTTATTGTCTGTTGTCTTTGCCGTTTTATAAAAAAAGGAGGTTAGAAAATTGTCGTACAACAAATGGACAAGAGAAGAGGAGCAACTTCTTATTCAAAATGTCAGATACGACCATCGCGGATTTGTTTGTAATTGTAATGAATTAGCTGAGTTACTTGGGATAGATAAAAAGCGTATTTGGCCCAAAATCCATCAAATGCGTAAAAAAGATTTGATCGATGAAGTTTATTGGGATGATCCAATCGAACCGCCTAACAAACGTTACAGTCAGCAAGAAGATAAAAAAATAATTTCTATGTATCAGTCAGGTTGTCCAGTAACAATAATAGCGCAGGAATTGAATAGAACTGAGAACGCGATTCGCTGTCGTCTTAATATCATGAAGAAAAATGGACAATTAGAAAGCAATCGAAAACGCAGGTACACAAAAAGAGAAGTTGAGTTATTAATATCAGAAATTAAATTCGATAAAAATGGTTACGTATTAAATATTGATTATTTAACTAGACTACTGCATAGACCAAAGCACGAGCTTTTCAGAAAAATTTGTCTATTAAGGAAACAAGGAGAAATAACTATAAAACCCGATCGTACAAAGGCTAGTCAGAACTGGTATGACGTAATGAAAAAACAAATTGATAATCATCACAAACTGATAGCTGCTCGATATAGCTATCAAAAAAAGACACGACCGCCGGCAAGCAAAATCGTGTCATGAAAAATACTAATTACAAGGAGAGTTTATCACAATGAATGAAAAAATCCAAAATTTAATTAAAGAGTTAGCAGCTGAATGTGCGAATGATGATCTAGGAATGTCAGTTAGTGTAGTCGATGAAAAAGGGGAAGTCGCTCTTGGACAAGCTGGAAACGATAGCTTGGTTGCGTGGAGTGTTTACCAACAGTATGAGAAAACAAAACGTGATTTGCAGAATAATAAATGCAATTGTGAAACTCACGGTACTTTAAAACAATTGTTTGGTATTGAATATGAAGATCCAGAGTTTGAGGAATGGTATCAGGACTTTCTACGGTTTGCCGAAAAAATGGATCGCAAGAAAGGTGGTATCAAATTCTGATGATTTCAGTTAAAGGACTAGGCGATGAAATATTCGAAGTAATGATGAATAAAGCGCAACAAGATATCCAAGAAAAAATCTTGACTGCAGCAGGCTATGGAAAAACGAGTTGCACTGTTTGTTCAAAAGGATTTACACCATCATTTCTAGCAGCACTAGAAAGTGAAGGTATTTCAAACATTCAACGTGAAGATGGAAGTGTTAAATTATTTTGGGAATTTTAGGAGGTAAATGATGAGTGTAAAGGATGTAGCTAAAAAGCAAATTTTAAAAATGGAACATATCATTGATCAAATCAACGAGGCGGAAGATTTACTTATCAGCTTGAAATCACCAGCACTGAATAATCTTAATGAGCTTACGACTGATATTTCCATCGGTGTGTCTACTCAATTTTTAGGGAGAGGTTTTTTCCAAGAAGAACAAAGCAGGTGGCATAAGGTCCAACTTGAACGTGATCTTGGTATCACAGAGATTCAAGAAGAAATTCGTAATCTTGTTTCCAAATCAGTTCAAAAAAGGATTGAAGCACTTGAAAGCGAGTTGAGAGCAATGATTTATTATCGTGGTGATCACGATGAATAATTTTGATTCTTTAGGCGCAAGACAGCAACCACCAAAAGAAGTTAGTCCTGTCGGTGTTGATTGGCAAGGAAATTCTTTGTATCCAGGTGATACTTGCTATCTAACAGAAGAAGGCTATGTACCAGTAGACGCAATTCTAGAGTACGTCCAGCAACATTATCCAAAGATTGAATTAGGAGGAATTTAGGAATGGCAAATGATTTAACACAAACAACACAACGTTCATTAGATGAGCAGGTAATCAGTAATCTTGGACGGTTACAAGAACAAGGCTTAGAAATGCCACCAGGATATAGTCCACAAAATGCGTTAAAAAGTGCTTTTTTCGAACTTACTAACAACACAGGTGGAAATTTGCTACAAATGGCTGCAAACAATCAAGAAATGAAAACCTCCATTTCTAATGCACTTTTAGACATGGTTATTCAAGGGTTATCTCCAGCAAAAAAACAATGCTATTTCATTAAATACGGAAACAAGGTTCAGCTAATGCGTTCATATTTTGGAACAATGGCGGTCCTTGATCGTGTAACTGGAGGGGCAGATATTACGCCTGTAGTCGTTCGACAAGGCGATGAGTTTGAAGTTGCAATGGATGGACCAAACATGGTTGTCAAAAAACATGAAACAAAATTTGAGAATTTAGACAACGAAATCATTGCAGCCTATGTAGTCATCAAGTTAGCAAATGGTAAAGAAACCACAACAGTCATGACGAAAAAGCAAATCGATCAAAGTTGGGCGAAGTCAAAAATGAAGGGTTCTGGACCACAAAAGGAATTTCCAGAAGAAATGGCTAAACGGACAGTGATTAATCGAGCAGCTAAAGCATTAATCAACACAAGCAACGATAACGGTTTGTTAGTTCAAGCTGCAAAAGATACGTTAGAAAATGAATTTGACAATGATCGGAAAGATGTAACGCCACAAACAGAAAAAGTGGCTACTCTCGAACAAAAATTCTTTTCAAACAAAAATATTGCTGAACCAATTCAAACAGAAGCTGAACCAATCGTGATTCCTGATGATGTACAAGAAGGAACAACGCGTGTTGCTGATGTTCCTGGTCATCCAGAAATTGAACAAGCTCATTTTATTGATAAAGAAGATATCGAGCCAGTGCAAGAAGAACTGATCGATATTCCAGATTTTGGACGTGAGGAAGGTGTAGATGATGTCTCAGAATTTGAAGACGATGAGTACCCTTTCTGATGAAAATTATTACTCCAACGAAGCTGACTGGCAGTACATGTCAACATCACAATATAAATCCTTTTTAAAATGTGAAGCCGCAGCCTTAGCAAAGTTGAAAGGCGATTGGGCACCGACGTCGGATCCCAAAGCCTTACTCGTAGGAAACTACGTACATTCTTATTTTGAATCAAAAGAAGTACATGAAGCGTTCAAAGAAGAAAATAAATCAAAAATGTTTTCTAGTCGGAAGCCGTATGGATTGTTGAAAGATTTCCAAATTGCTGAACAAATGATTGAACGACTTAAACAAGAAGAAGTGTTCATGAACATCTATCAAGGTGAGAAAGAAACGATTGTGACTGGGGAACTATTCGGAACGACATGGAAAGGCAAGATTGATTGCTTGAATGTTGAGGATGAGTATTTTGTTGATATCAAAACAACCAAAGACATGCACGAGCGGAAATGGAACGAAAACTATGGATCAAGAGAAACGTTCATTGTCAATTTTGGTTACGTGCTTCAGATGGCGATTTACCAGAAATTACTTTTCCAACAATATGGAAAAAGTTTTATGCCGATCATCGCCGCAGTGTCCAAGCAGACACCAAGCGAAGCAAGACTGATCACGATTGATCAGGACAATATGGATTATGAGCTGGTTATGTTAAAAGAAAAAATTGAAAGAATTGTCAGAGTGAAGAACGGCGAAGAGAAGCCGAACCATTGCGGTTTGTGCGAGTACTGTCGAGGTAATCTTCCAATTACTGGATTCACTAGCATGGACGATCTTTAAACGGAGGTGCTTTGCGAATGAATCTAGGATACATCAAGTTATACCGTAAAGTGACTAGTTCATTCGTTTGGACGAATCCGAGCATGTTAAAGCTTTGGTTATTGTGTTTGATGAAAGCTAGTCACGAAGGAAGACGATTTTTATTTAATGGAAATGAAGTGTCGCTGTCCAGCGGACAATTTGTCACAGGGCGCGACGCATTAGCAAAAGAATACAACCAAGGGGCTTCGAGTGACCAGGTCATTGTCAGCCGTACGTTATGGAGATGGATAAAAAAATTTGAAAAAGAAGAAATGTTGTCCATCTCATCAACTCCTAAATATAGCGTCATATCAATAAATAAATGGGAAGACTATCAATCCAGTGACCAACACTTGTCCAGCGATCGTCCAGCACCTGTCCAGCACTTGTCCACAAACAAGAATGATAAGAATGATAAGAATGAAAAGAATAATAATAATCCTCGCAACTCTCGAAAAACGCGAGAGTATGCAGATGATGATCCAAATAAAAAATTGGCCATTCTTTTATTAAAACTCATTCGAAAAAATCAAAACATCAAGGAACCTGATTTGGATAAATGGGCGAATACGATTCGTTTAACAATCGAGTCTGACAAACGAACTGGAAAAGAAGTACAAGACATGATCGTTTGGGCTACTAGTAATGACTTCTGGTCAGGTGTGATCTTATCTCCAACGAGTTTGAGAAAACATTTTGATAAGATGGCTGTCCAAAAAAACAAAAGAAAACAACAAAATATTTCTAATGATGAGTTACCAGAAACAGGTGAGGATTGGTAATGAATAAAAAACTAAGTGCAATGGCTGCACCTTACGGCGGATTAAAAACAGCAGATCATAATTGCCCGAAATGCGGTGATCCATTGTATATCTGGAAAACAAAAAATAAAGATGGTACTGATCGCTGTGGTCCCACATGCATCAATAAGATTTGTGGTTATCGAGAAATGGTGACTAAAAATCAAAAAGAAGCTATCAAAAAAGCGAATGAAGCTAGAAAGAAAGACGCGATTAATCGAATGCTTAATAGCTCAATGATTACAGATGATGCAATATGGGCCTTCGATTTTGATGGATACAAAGTAGTTGATCAGGAAACAGCGCAAATAAAAGCGATGGCTCAAGAATGGGCTAAAAAAATTGTAAATGGTAGCACGATTCATGCAGTGATAACCGGTAGAACAGGAGCCGGAAAAACTCATCTAGGCGCTGCAGTGATTAAAGAAGTCATGAGGGCATCTAATTATAAAATTGCTTGTTCATTTATCAGTTATCGAGAACTTTTAGAACAGTTGAAATTTGCAATGAATGATCCAGAAGCAAGAAAAGCTGTGACAGGTTCACTTATGGCTGAGATAAAGAAATCTGATTTCGTGGTAATCGACGATCTAGGTGCGGAGCTAGGAAGAATGGAAGAAAACAATCAAGCAACGCCATACGATGTCGATGTTCTCACATCACTCACAGAAGCTCGTCTAAACAAAGCTACGATATTCACGACCAATTTATCATCAAAGCAATTAAAACACGCATACGGCGAGCGAGTGTTTTCTCGTGTAATGAATGGGACAAAAGGAAACATAGCCGTATTCAAAACAACGACAGACAAAAGGAGGAATCCAGTTTGACCTTTGTAGTGAAAAAAATGTGCTACTTAGATAGCCGAGGGCGAGGAGAAGCCAGTGTCGAGTTTGCTAAACACCACACGACTAAAGAAGAGGCTGACCTTGTTGCAAGTGTTTGTGGCGGCGAAGTAGTCGAAGTTATTAAACCCAAAAGACGATTTTCAAAACCTAAGACAAAGCCAGTGAAAAAAGAGTGTTGTTGTCCGAAAAGTAACCAAGCATGGATGAGAGGTGCAAAATGACTTGTTTAAAATGCAACGATGAAACAGTTATTTGGTATAAGACATCGCTTGGATGGTCAACTTGTGAACCTTGTCCAATATGCAATGAAAATGGACGACGTTCGAAAGAACGACTCGAAAGACTAAAGAAGGAGTATAGCAAATGGCAACAAGAAGCAAATACGGAAACAAAAAGCACGAAGTAGACGGCATCACTTTTGATTCTAAAGCAGAAGCTCGTTATTACATGAAGTTAAAACGAAACGGTATGAGTTTTATGCCTTTATCTGAAACCTACTGTGCCATGCAAGAAAATGTTCTGCTGCAAGAAGGGTATCTATGCAACGATCGTAAGATTGCACCGATTTATTACCGAGCTGATTTTGTGATTTATGAGAATGGCCAAGTGAAAAAAGTGATTGATGTCAAAGGTTATCAAGATGCGATCTCTATGCTGAAAATGAAGATGTTTGCTCATCGATACGGCTTTCCAGTGACATTTGCTAAGTTCGATTCAAAAATCAATAAATTCATTGAAATGGATTGTTTTGAATCAGCAAGACAGCAGCGGAAAAGACAAACGGAACGAAGAAAAAAGAAATTAATGGAGGGAAAATAAAATGACAAAACAAGTGAATTTCAGACCAGAATTAAAGAAAGTAACATCAAAATCAAATGGGAACACAGAAGTATTACTAGTTGTTAGCAACGGATCATTGAGAGGTAGCACTGAAAATCTAACTGAGTTTCTTGGATCAACAGTGACTGTAGTAATTCAACCAGAAACAATCGAATACACAGTGCCAGTAAACAAACAAACGAAGAAACCAAATATTGAATACGTTGTGAATTCAGATGGCACAATCGAAATGCTCAAAGAAGAACAGACTTCACTTGATGTCGGCGATGGTGTAGAAGAAGTTGAAAATGTAACAATCTTAGTATCGAAAGAAACTGTTGATGATTTTATTAAAACAGCAACGACATTACAACTACCAGAAAATGTCACCGTAAATATTCGAGACGTTCTTATCCGTTTAGATGAAGGCGATAGTATGAGTGAAATTGCTGCAGATCATGAATTATCAGAGACTGCTTTAATTGATCAAATCGAACTAGCTAGACAATACTTTGCTCCATATGCAGATAGCTGGTCCAAACATAAGGAAGACATCATTTTTCCAGAGGAACAATGAGAGCAACTGATCCAGTAATTATCCTTGAGGAAGCCAAATTTATTTGGACTCACGAAGAGATAGAGCAAGCACGCTTGCTCTTTTCTCAAGGAGTTAAGCCGAGCAAAGTAGCTGAAATAATGGATCAAAAGATTCTTGATGTCGGATTACTTTTGCTCCATTTAGCAGAAAAAAATCTAATTTGAGGTGGAAATGATGATTCAACTTGCAGGCATCCAAACAGGGAAAATTTATTTTTCCGGTGAAAGCAAAAGTGAAGCAAGTCAATGGTTGCTTAAAACATATACGAATAATAAGAAGCTAAGAAAAAAATATCCTGATGCGTTGCTAAAGGATGATCAGATTATGCCGGAACCAATGATTTTTACCAAATGGGATAAATAAAAAAAGAATATCGCGTAACGAATAATAGTTGCTCGGCTAAATAGTTAGAAATGTTAAAAAAAGCAAAAAAGCCGACGTGTAAGGTCGGCTGGGAAACAATTATTGTCTATTTTCTAGCCTCATTAATCAGACCTTGAATTCTTTCGTGGCCATTTAATAAACCGCTTGCTGCTTCAAAGAAATCTACTAAACGCTTAAATTCTATATCACTCCATTGATGGCTGTGGTTGGTTCGTACATTATTTAAGAATTCTGTATTAAATTCAGTGAACTGATGTAATATGTTGTCAAATTCTTGACGACCACCAAGAAGTTCATCGTTAAGAGCA
This sequence comes from Enterococcus sp. HMSC076E04, assembly GCF_001814285.1. Classification (NCBI taxonomy): domain Bacteria; kingdom Bacillati; phylum Bacillota; class Bacilli; order Lactobacillales; family Enterococcaceae; genus Enterococcus; species Enterococcus sp. HMSC076E04. The sequence goes on from NZ_KV815632.1 coordinate 26,124, forward strand.
ATAAAGGTGTAGGCATTTGTGAAGCTGGCGTGAGCCTGATTTAAATACGTTAAGGCGCACATTAAGTCTTTTTGCTTATCAAATTCTTTTTCATCATCTAGCTCGCTTTTAAATAAAAGTTTATGTGAATAGTTTGCGTTATCAAAACCATCAATTAATAAATTTGATAAAATCTGTTTTTTTTGTTCAAAATTTTCAATTTCCATTATTATCACCTCGATTTAATTTACAAGTAAAATACCTTGTGAAGATATTATATCAAATAAAAAAAGCTGATTTAGGGGGTCTTACAAAAATACTAAAATTTTTTCAAAGAGATGATTCAAAGCGAACAATAAAATTTGGTCATCTCTTGTTAAACAGTAAAAATCGAACGATATATATTCCAGAAAGGATGTTTGTATGGGAAAAACAAAATCGAAAATCAAGAAGAAAAAACATCGTTTGGAACAAAAGGCAATCCAGAATGGAACGGCTAAGAAAAAATAAAAAAAGCCACCTCTTTCGAGATAGCAGCGCAATACTATTTTATCATATAAGGGGTGGCGTTTGTGAGATTTCAATGGTTAAAAGATTACCAAGAACTAGATGAGCAGATTCTTTACTTAAAGTGGAATCTTAATAAAAGTAAGCTTGAATTGAATCGATGGGTCTGTGGTGATTTAGCAAACGTCCGCATCGAAAAGAATTCGAGAACTTCTTCTTTAGAAGAGAATATTCAAAAGATAGAAAATGAATTGGAATTGTTGATCGAGCAAAAAGAAGAAATGTTATTGCTGATAGATAGCTTTTCTGGTATTGATAATCAAATTGTTAAGATGAAATATGTTGATCAAATGAGCTTAGAAGATATTGCTGAATTCGTTGGATACAGCTCATCGTATATCAGACAGCGACATGCAGAAATCAGAAAGACATTGAACTTTTTAGATGAGTATGAACACAGACAAGCTGACCGATTGAAAAAAGAAAACGAAATTGATTTTTACAATAGCGAGAAGTACAAAGAACAACTCTCTTTATTCTAAAATTACAATGTTCACTAAATGTTAGGTCATTGTAGCTATGTAAACATTGTTAGCAGCATGATATTCTATTAGTGTCAAAAAAATATGAAAGAGCCAAGATATCCCAACCGTTTTATTAATTGGTATCTGTGGCTCTTTCAGTTTTTATGGATAAATAAAAAATTCAATATATTGAGTGAAGTATGTTTTAATTTTTGGGAGCCTCAATGATAGAAATAAATTGTACCGAATTAAAAGAGTCTAAATTAACAACAGGAATTTTAGGTGAATCAGAAACATTTATAAATGTTGCATCATACAAATTATGAGGTAAAACATTTTGTTCTGGAAATTCTTTTATTAAAGAGATTACAAGTTTATTAAGGATCTCCAAGTTTTTTTCACTGTTAATAAACATAAAAAATTGTTTGTCTAAATCTGTTTTAAAGGGGTGTCTAGCTTTTTTGAATAAATCAATTTGTTTAGTTTCATCTGAACGAAGTGAAGTGCCGATATAATGAGGTCTAACTGAACGATGAAACATATCAAACTCAGGTTCACAGACGTAATCGTCTTCTACACGGACTAAATCCCCATACATTAAAATATCGTCACATTTTAAAAGTATTTTCAAGTTTGAGTCTTCATAAGACTCTTTTGTTAAAACGGTGTTCTTGATGATAAAATCCATTGTTTGTAAATCAGAGATATTCATTGTTTACACTTCCGTTAATTTATTTCAGCGGACCACTCGCTGATAAATAAAATTATACACTTAGTATTTATTTTCACAATATTAATTTGTCGCTGTGGCGGAAAGGGTAGACGCAATAAAGGGTGAATAGCAGAAGCTATAGAGTAACCCCTGCAAGGTTCGACTCCTTGCCAGTGACTTTTGGTTTACGGTGATCCATAACTGCCTGTCAGTAAAACCGTACAGAGGTATAACTGCATCTCATTGTTGAGATGTAGTTTTTACATATTAGATCACTCTTTGAGTGGTCTTTTTATTTTGAAAGGAGTTTTATCTATGAATGATTTTCATGAAGCGGTACTTAGCATCGAGGTAGAACCAAGTCTGGCCACTGCATATAAAAAAGCGATTGAAGATGACAACAGTAGGCATTGGATTAAAAATGAAATAAAAGATGCCGATGGAAATATTGTGATTAGCGATATCAAGCCAAGCTGGAATGGCAACCACTGTAGTGTCAGTATTGATAATAGCCTGACTATTGAAAAATATTCTGGAGCAATAGTTGATCGAACAGAACGGAAAATTCAGCTGACCATAGCATTGATCTCTAGGACCTTACCTAACTTAAAAGAACAGGTTGAATGGTATGAGCGAATGGGTGCAAAAGTAATTAGCACAAATTACAAAGGAGAGAATCAAAATGTCAATGATCAAAATTAGAACATCCATCACAGGAACAGAGTATTGGGATTCAGAAAAGAAAAAGACTGTTGCAGTTCCGAAAGGTCAAGAACCTAAATTTGATACAAGTGAACAGACTGATATGACTGTAGTTGCCAAGGCAATCGTTGGTGATGGTGTCTTGTTCAAGAGTGGTGAAGAAATTCATTTATCGGGAGAAGAATTAGATAGCGATGGAAACACCGCTGCTGACTTTGATGGAGAAAAACTTACCGATGATCAGTCCTATGGAGACACAGATGAGTTAGAAGATATGACTGCAAAAGAATTACGTGCATATGCTAAGAAACATGGCATTGATATTCCTGGTGCTGTCCGTGCAAAAGGAGACATCATCCATCTTATTCGTGAAGCAGAATGAAGTACTGTCAGTTTGACGGATGCACGAACAAGATAGCAAAGGGTATCTACTGTACTGAACACAAGAGATCAAGCAGATCACGCAAGAAGAAGCAGCAAGCAAAGTCTGTTTATCATCATGAGAACAAACCATTCTATCGAACGCAAGCATGGAAAGATATGCGCCAATTTATTTACGAAAGAGAAGGTGGCCACTGTCAGCGATGTGGTCAGTTCATCTTTGGAAAGAGGGCACACGTCCATCACATTGTACCAATCAAAGACAATGAACTGCTTAAGCTTGATCCAAACAATCTCATGCTTTTATGTTCAAAATGTCATCCAATTGTTGAAAACGAAACAGAAGACAAAAAAGTTTTTCCTTCGTATTTTAATTAACCCCCCCTATCCATTTTCAAAATTTTTTCGCGTGGGGAGATAGGGTAGCGGGGAGTCACGCGCATCGTTAGGTCAAATTTTTCAAAAAACAAAGGGGGGTGTATACAAGTATGACGACTAAAGCGCAACGTAAAGCGATTGTTGATGAAAAAGTAAGTGCTGAAAAAGCTCGTATTTTAAAAATAATGAATTTGTCTGATTTGTACACCATCACTCTTGATCCATTAATCGAATCATATTTGGATATTTTTGAAATTTACCAACACAAATATCTTTTGTGGAAGGAAAAAGGCTTTCCGGAGACGCAAAAATTCACGAATAAATCAGGTGCCACTAATCAATCGAAGCATCCATTGGCGCAGCAAGTAGAAACTTGGTCAGATAAGAAAATGAAAGCTCTAGATTTGTTGGGGCTAACGAATAAGGCTAAAACTGGTAGACAAATAACTGGCGGATCGACTGCAAGAAAAGATGAAGAAATTACACGTCCAGAAGAAAAGCCAGTAGATGAACTAGCAGCGCACAGAAACAAATGGCGTAAGAAGGCAGGTACTGAAAAATGATCGAACCTGGTGTAAATTATGCTGATTTATTTGCTAAGGAAGTAAGAAAACGGCCTAAGAAGTATCCTAAGACAGTTCGATTAGCAATTGACCGCTGGTATCGTTGGAAAAAGCGTAAAGATATCTGGTTTGATGTTGATCGTGCAAATGAAATGATGGATTGGGTTGAATCTTTTATCGTTCATACAAAAGGTGACATGGTTGGAAAACCGTTTATTCTGGAGCCTTGGGAAAAGTTTATTTATTCATGGATTTATGGTTGGGTACGAGAAAACGAAAAAGGTCAGATTGTCCGTGTAACTCGTGAGGCATATGTCCAAATTCCCAAAAAGAATGGTAAAACACTTATTGCAGTGGGTGCTTTAGGATATGCGATGTATGGTGAAGGTGCTTTATCTGTTAACTGTTATGCATGTGCTTCTGATTTTGCTCAGGCGCAATATGCTGCACAACCGTTTGCTGACTCCATTTTAAATAATCCTGTTTTGCTTGATGGCACCAAAATATTTAAAGGCCCAAAAGGTACTGTATCAAGTATTACTTATGAATACTTAGATGGAGATTTAGCACTGAAAAACAAATTTATTGTTCAAACGAAAAATATTGAAAATATTGAGGGGTCGAATCCATATTTTGTCTGTAATGATGAGTTGCACAAACAGGAAAAAATGGAACAATACGATAATTTTAAGTCTGCACAGATATCATTACCACAACCATTAATGTTTAATATTTCAACAGCGGGTAAAGGTAGCAGCTCGGTTGGCATGCGTGTTTATCGTGAAGCGAAAGAAGTGTTAAAACGTGATGACAATGACTCATCGTTTGTTTTAATCTATGAGCCAAATAAAGGATATGATTGGACTGATAGAAAAGTTTGGGAAATGTGCAATCCTAACTGGGGGATATCAGTTGATCTTTCCGCCTTGGAGTCAGCGTTTAAAACGGCACAACGTTCAGCACATTCAAAAGCCGAGTTTCTAACGAAGCACTTGGATGTATTTGTAAACGGTGCGGATAATTTCTTTGAACAGGATCAAGTAGAGCCGTGTTTGGTTACTACCCAAGAGCTTGGAAATTTAAGTGGTGAACCTTGTTACATTGGTTTGGATTTATCACGCACACGAGATTTGACCTGTGTGTCTTTAAACTTCCCAACGTGGGATGAAGATGGAAAAGCGGTCCTTAAAGTGAAGCAGCTTTATTTTATTCCCAATGAAGATTTAGAGTTTCGAGAAAAAGAAGATAACGTGCCTTACAGCGATTTAGCTGAACAAGGTTTTGTTGAATTTTGCGATGGTAAAATGATTGATCAAGATCAAATCTTGCAGTACATCGAAGACTGCATGGATTTATACGATATACAACAAGTGAATTATGATCCAGCGATGAGCGACAAACTTGTTGAGAAATTGGAGAACTTAGGATTGGAATGCGTTGAGGTTGCCCAATATCCTAAAGTGTTGAACGCTCCTTTTGATGATGTCGAACGGTTGTTTTATGAGAAACGAATTCAATTTGATAATCCATTGTTCCTTTATTGCACCTTGAACGTTGTAGCAATCACTAACATCAACGGACAAAAAGCGCCAAGTAAACGTCAATCAAAGAAAAAGATTGATGGTTTCGTGGCGTTTTTGTGTGGTCATAAGGAAACGATGAATCAGATGACAGATATTGATTCGGATGAATTAGATGATTACCTTAGTTCCATCTATAGATAAATAGAAAGGCGGTGAGAAATATTGAAATTACGTGATCGGTTATCGAATGCAGTCTATTCCTTTATGGAAAAGCGTGGGTACATCGAGGATATGTTTGGCCACTATACGCGTTACGGTCAAAGATATGTAACAGATTCCTCTATCATGGAATCTTCTGATGTTTATGAATTGGTCCAGGATATCTCAAACCAGGTAGCGTTGTCCTCACCTGTTGTCATAGGTCCAGACGGTAATGAAGTGAAGGACCACCACTTGCTAAAAATTTTGAAGAATCCCAATGATTATTTGACCGGATTCGAATTTACCAAATTGGAAACAAATACCCTACTGATCAATGGCGAGACATTCCCATTAACAGATCGGGACCAGCTTCATTTGGCATACGGTGTAACCACTAAAATCAATGAACGACTTCAAGAAGAATTTGAAATGAACGGTCAAAAAATACCTGGCCAAATGATTCGACACATTAAAAACATCGGAACTGATTCATTGAAAGGTGCTGGAATAATTGATCTTGCAAGAAACACTCTGGAAGGCGTTCTGAGCGCCGAAAAAGTTTTGACGGACAAATATACTAAAGGTGGTTTACTCGCGTTCATGCTTAAACTGGACGCCCACATCAATCCAAATAATAGCGCTCAAACGAAAATTGTCAAAGCAATACTTGATCAGTTAGAAGGGACGCAGGATGATAGCAATCATTCGGTTAAAATGATTCCACTTGGCAAAGGATACACAATTGAAACGTTAAAGAGTCCAGTTGATGATCAAGCTATTTTAAATTATTTGGGCGTGTATAAAAAAGACTTAGGGAAATTTTTAGGAATCAACGTAGATACCTACCAGTCTTTGATGAAAACAGACATCGAAAAAGCAATGATGTATCTGCATAACAAAGCAATCAAACCAATATTGAAGAACAAGAGCGAACATTACACCGCTCTTTTTTTTATGCCAAATTCTGGCTATCGGGTGGAATGGAAAATCAACATCTTGGATTTTGTTCCTTACTCAACAAAAACAAATATTGGCTACAACATCGTACGTACAGGGATTACAAGTCCAGATAATGTGGCAGAAATGCTTGGTTTTCCTAAACAGAACACTCCAGAAACACAAGCTATCTATATTTCAAATGACTTGTCTAGGATTGGCCAGAAAAATGCAACAGATGATTCCTTACCAACGAATGATCAAAACTTGAAAGGAGGTGATGGAAATGAAGAAGAAGGAAATTCGCACGATTGACATCACCAACCTTTCAACGCGTTCTGATGAAGAAACTCATACGAGGACCATTAGTGGATATGCTGCTGTATTCAATAGCCCAACACTATTATGGGACGATTTGAGTGAAGTCATTGCACCAGGCGCTTTTGCTAGAACGATTAGTAACTCCGATGTACGTTGCTTATTTAACCACGATTGGTCCAATGTGCTAGGACGTACTAAAAGCGGGACCCTTCGACTTGAAGAAGATGAACGTGGATTGAAATTCGAAGTTGATTTACCAGACACAACGGTAGCAAGGGACTTAGTTAAATCTATGGAACGCGGAGACATCAATCAATGTAGCTTTGGTTTTGTGCCGACAGAAGAAACGTGGGACTACAATTCTGAACCAATGCTTCGAACAATTAGCGAAGTGGAATTATATGAGGTTTCTATTGTTCCTTTGCCGGCTTATGAAGATACAGAGGCAGCATTAAGAAGTCGTGATGAATTAGAAAAAAACGTCGAAGAAAGAAAAAAATTAATCAAAAAAATTAATCAAGCGCTAGAAGCGTAGGAGGAAAAATACATGGATACAGAATTATTGAAAAAAATGAAGGCACGTCGTGAACAACGATTGACTGAATTACGTGAAAAAGTTGAATCAGGAGAATTACGCGAAGCTGATTTAGAAGCTATTACAAAAGAAATTGATGCCGTTGTTGATGAATTGAACGGAATCAAAAGTGAACTAAGTGAAGCCGATGGATCAGATGAAGGTTCAGATGCTGACGAAGGAACAGGTGGATCAGACGGCTCGACTGGAAGCGATGAAAATCGTTCTGGTGAAGACAACGATCAAGAAGAAGATTCAGACAGTGAAGATAGTTCAGAAAATCGTTCTGGAATGATTACTCAACAGCAACGAGATGGATTACTTGGATCAATTAAGAACGGATTGGAGGCACGTGCAAAAATGACCAATAAACAAAAAGATCAACAACTACGAAAAGCATTTGCTAATTTTGTAGTTGGAAATATTTCTGAAGCAGAAGCTCGAGCTTTAGGGATTGAAGCTGGCAACGGCTCAGTTACTGTCCCAGAAGTAATTGCATCTGAAGTTATTACTTATGCTCAAGAAGAAAATTTACTTCGTAAATACGGAACAGTGGTGCGAACATCAGGAGATGTCAAATATCCAATTCTTGTGAAGAAAGCAGATGCGAATGTAAACAAGAAAGAGCGTTCAACTGATATTGCTGAAACAGCTATTCAGTTTGATGAAATTTTGCTTGATCCTGCCGAATTCGATGCTTTGGCAACAGTAACTAAAAAATTACTAAAAATGTCTGGTGTTCCAGTTGAAGATATTGTTGTGGAAGAATTGAAAAAAGCTTATGTGCGTAAAGAAATCAATTATATGTTCAATGGTGATGACGCTGGAAATGAAAATCCTGGTGCATTAGCCAAAAAGGCTGTAGCATTTGAAAAACCTTTAGATCTAACTGCTGCAGGTGCTGGGCAAAAATTATATGATGCATTAATCGAATTTAAAAATACACCAGTGACAGAAGTGATGAAAAAGGGACGCTTTATTATTAATCGAGCTGCTTTGACTGCTATTGAAAAAATGAAAACAGATGATGGATTTCCTTTGTTGCGTCCATTTACACAAGCAGAAGGTGGAATAGGTTACCAATTAGTTGGCTATCCTGTGGATTGGACAGATGCAGCAGATAAAAAGGGTAAACCAGACACACCAGTTTTATATTTTGGCGATTTTTCTGCATTTAAAATTCAAGAAGTTATTGGTGCCTTGGAAATTCAAAAACTTGTTGAAAAATTCTCTGGTAAAAATCAAATTGGATTCCAAATTTACAACTTGCTAGATGGTCAATTGGTTTATTCTCCATTTGAACCGGCAGTATATCGCTACGAAATTACAAAACCAGTTGGTGGTTAAGATGGAAGAGCAAACTAAAGAATTGTCTTTAGAGGAAAAATTCAAATCACATATTCATTTTGAAGAGGGCATGGATGATTCTTTGCTCTCTTTTTATTTAAATATGGCAAAAGATTATGTCAAAACAGCAACTGGCGGTCAACAAGAATATCTTATTTTGATGGTTGCTGGCATCGCCTACGAATACCGAGTATCTGAAGATGAGTTAGACAAAGCTATGAATGCCATGACGCCATTTATCGTGCAAGGAGCGATTCAAAATGCCGAAGAGACAGACTAATAATCTCAGATGGAAAGCCGAGTTACTGGACATCAAAACAGGAACAGACGGAAACGATCGTCCAACTACAATTTACGAATTTAAGCGTCTAATATTCTATGAAGAACTCGGTGTGACTTCTCAAGAAAAATATTTATCACAGCAAGCCAAGACAGACGTTGTCAGACGAATTAAAGTCAGATGGGATAAATCCATCACAGAGAAATTAAGTGCGCTCAAAATTGATTCTGTAACGTATAACATTACTCGCATTTATACGAATCCCGATGCAAGAGAAATGGAGTTGAGTTTAGCTTATGTCGATTAGCTTTGATGAATTGAAAACAGCGCTGAAATCAACAAAGTTACCAGTGTTCAGAGACAAAGCCAGATTAGGGACGATGTATCCATACATTGTGTACTCAAATGTGAGTAACAGCAAAAAAATGGCATCCGGTAAAGTCTATAAAAAATTACCTTATTACCAAGTCTCTTTTTTTACACTTGGAACAGAACAGGATTTAGTTGTTATTGAACAAGCGCTGCAAAATGCTGGCATTCCATATTCAGACTTTACAGGTATACAAGGTGATGAGAATGACGATACCGTGACCAACTATTACACATATGTGAGGTGTGTGGAAAATGCCAAGTAATAAGAATGGTTTTTCTGAAATATCGGATTATTTAGGAAACCTTTCAAAAGTTGATCCGAAAAAATTATCATTGGAATCTTTAGAAGAAGCTGCAAAGTTTTACCTAGAGCAGTTGCTTCCTAATATTCCTAAGTCCCTGCTTAAAAAGAAGCATATGAGCGAACAAATAAAAGTTGTTGTTGAAGAAGACCGAGTGAAAGTCCAGTTTGAAGAGACTGCTTTTTACTGGCGCTTTACCGAAAATGGTACGACAAAACAAAAAGCACAACACTTTGCAAGCGGTACGTATGAACAAAATAAAGAAAAAATCGAAGAGATCATGACGAAGAAAATACTTGATTTATGGGAAGGATGATTTTAATTGGGAAAGCAAGATACTTTTTATTTTGAAGGATTGGACGACATTTTAATCGCGATGATGGCAACGCCAGATTCTGTTGGAACTGCTCCGACTTATAGTGAAGTTGTCCGGTTGCCTATCGCTACAAAAATTGGAGTCAAAGGCAATGGTACAGCATTGGAAAAATGGGCATCAAGCAAAATGTTCCGACGCGTGTCCCGAGAAACAAAACATGAAATTGCGTTGGATCATGTAGGTATTCCAATTGCGGTAATGGATGAAATCAAAGGGATGATTGCAAAAAGCGGAGTAACATTTAGTAAAAATACCGCACGAGAATTTCCTTACCTTGCATTTGGATTCATTGGAAATATTGAAGGCGGAGGTAAAAAAGCTGTATGGTATCCAAACACGCAACTATCTAATGTAATTGATGAAGAATACGCTACTGCTGAAGATGAAACAAAAATCGATGATGTAACTGCAAACTTTGTTTCTACAGGACTGAAATACAATAATGTGATGTATGCAAGTTTTGATTCGAATAGAGACGGAGCTTCTCTCGAATTATTTAATAAATTCATTGCTCAACCTGTATACGATGAAGAACAGTGGAAAACATTGGCTAAAGTTGGAGGTGGCAAATAATGGCCAGACTTGCCGATTATGGGATTCATGTTGATGATTTAAAGAATTCTGCTGTTGTCATTATTCAAGGCGCAGAATTCCCTATTTCATTTACTATGCAAACGATGGAATTTATAGCAGATGTGTATGGTGGAGATTATTCGCAATTTGAATCTGATATGAATGCCATGCTATCTAAAAAAGAAGGACAAATTTCTTCTGCTAACTTATCGCCTAGTGATCTAAAAATCATGCGTGCCTTGATTTATGCCATGCTGCGTACTGGTGGTTTAGAGGAAGATCCAGAAACTATTTTCAAATTTTTGGGAATGAGTGGAGAGGTGTTGTCTGCTTATAGTACTTGCATGGAAATTTTTGCTAGCCAGACATTTCAGGTGGAAGACCTAAAAAAATCCAAGAAGCCACAAGACTTTCAAAAAACGCAAGCAAAAAGAAAGGTAAACAAAAAGAATCGGAAGAGATAGGAACTCCTTGGAGTTTTTATATTTACGTTGCTCTCACTCTATTGAATTGGAGTGAGAGTTTCTTTTTGAAGTCTACACCTAACTTGTGGCTCAAATCTTATTTACAGTGGTTACAACAAAACACCGATTTTGAACCACCTCAATCTGTAACTATGGATAAATCGCCTTGGTGGTAGAAAGGAGCGCTAAGATAAATGGCTGGTAAAGAATCTGATGTCGTTCTTAATTTTAAAACGAATGGCGAAGTCAGTTATTCGAAAACAATCAAAGAAATCAACAAAGAAATGAACTTAGCCGCTGCCGAGTACAAAAACCAAGTGTCTGCGATGGACAAGGATGCAACTCAAACAGAAAAATTGCGAGCGGCTAAACAAAAATTAGAAAAACAATTAGGATTGGCTGAACAACGATCTCAAATGCTGAGAGAGGAATATGAAAAATCTGTCAAAGAAACCGGTGAATATTCTGCTGAATCAGAAAAACTTTATAAACAATTACTCAATTCTGAAACCGGAGAAAATAAACTTCGTACAGCATTAGAACAGACGAACGATGCACTTAAAGAACAAGGTGACGTTTCTGTTGATACAGCAAAAAAACTCCAGAAAATCGAAGAAACAGGTGAGAAAGTAAAAGGCGTTGGTGAAAAAATGTCTGTTGGAGTAACCGCGCCTATTGTAGCGGCAGGAGCAGCAGGACTTGCAGCATTTGGTGAAGTTGACGAGGCACTTGATACCATCATTACAAAAACCGGAGCAACAGGTGATCAAGCTGATAGACTTTCACAGTCTTTCAAAAACGTTGGTTCAAATACTCATTTACCTTTACAAACGGTTGGGGAAGCTATTGGTGAGGTAAATACACAATTTGGATTCATGGATAAAAAACTGGAAGATTCAACCAATTATCTCCTACAGTACGCTGAAATCAATGATACAGATGTTTCGCAATCAGCAATATCTGCTCGACAAGCTATTGATGCTTATGGACTAGAATATGATGATTTGAATTCTGTCCTTGATGTAACAACGAAAACATCGCAGAATACTGGTCAATCTGTAGACGACTTGATGCAAAAAGCAATTGATGGCGCACCACAAATTAAACAATTAGGGTTGAGCTTTGGTGAAGGGGTCACTTTACTTGGACAATTTGAGCAATCTGGTGTTGATTCAAGCGCAGCTTTAAGTAGTTTATCTAAAGCAACAGTGGCTTATGCGAAAGACGGAAAATCTTTAAGTCAAGGACTAGAAGAACTACAAGACAAGGTAAAAAATGCAGGTTCTGAAACAGAAGCCATCAATGCAGCAGCAGAAGTATTCGGGACTAAAGGCGGTCCTAGAATGGCCGATGCAATTCGTAGAGGTACTTTGAACCTGGAAGATTTAGCAAAAACTGCTGGAGAAAGTGGGGGAGCTGTAGGAGACACATTCGATGCTACTCTCGACCCAATTGATCAAGCCGATCAAGCTATGAACAATGCAAAATTAGCAATGGCTGACGTAGGTGAAGCAGTCCAAGTAAGCCTTTTGCCTTTTTTTGAAAAAGCAACTTCCTTATTACAGGAATTCTCTAAATGGTGGGGGTCTCTAGATCAAGATACAAAGAATTGGATCATAACAATTGCTGGTATAGCGGCAGCAGTTGGACCAGTACTAATCGTTCTTGGTTCACTTATGGGATCTGTTACAAAAATCGTTGGGGGAGTTAAAAGTTTTATAGGAGTTTGGCAAGGACTTGCTGGTTTATTTGGAATGTCGGGAGGCTGGTTTGCATTAGCAGTTATAGCTATTGGCGCATTAGTTACTGGACTAATTTGGGCATATAATAACGTTAAATGGTTTCATGATGGAGTGAATTCTTTCTTCAAAGGTGTTTCGGATGTAGCTGTTGAAATATTCAATTTTTTAGGTGGTTATTTTGGTGGATTTTTCGATGGTGTTATAGCAAATTTCAATAATTTTTATAATGCTGGAAAACGAATTTTCAGTGGTTTTCTAGATTTTATCACTGGAGTATTTACAGGGAATTGGTCAAAAGCATGGCAAGGTCTAGTTGATATTTTTGGAGGTATTTTCGATGGTATTGTTGCTGTAGGGAAAGCTCCTATTAATGCCATGATTGGATTGATCAATGGATTTATTGGTGGATTGAATAATATAAAGATACCAAAATGGGTTCCTGGTGTAGGTGGAAAATCATTTTCTATTTCAAAACTGCCTTATTTAGCACAAGGCGGTCATCTAATCAATGGTCAAGCAATCGTTGGTGAAGCTGGTCCAGAGTTACTGACTGCAAAAAATGGTAAAACTACAGTTACTCCGTTATCTGACGAAGAAAAACGCAGAGGTATTGGCGGAAAAGTGTCTGGTGGTAATATTGAGCAGCATATACACATTGGCAAAGTCGATGCAAACAATCCATCTGAGTTAGATCGTATGAATCGTAAATTTGCTAAAGCAAACCAACAGGCTATTTATGATTTGGGGGGTGTTCCTATTTGATTCGACAATTTATGAAACCAGATGAACCCAATTTTATTTGGAAAAATCGGAATGCAGTAATTGATATGGATTGCATTATTGAGGGAGAGCTTCCAGATATTATGCCGAACAAGCGATACGAAACTTACACAATTCAGGGCCGAAGCGGAGAATTGACGGAGACGTTTGATGATTATGAACCTTTTGATTTGGAAATAGAAAGGATCACTATCCCACATTCCAAACTGAGGGAAGTCAAACGATGGCTTACTGGTAAAAGTCAATTAATCACGCATAATGATCCAGACAAGTATCTAGACGCTATCTGCAGCATGGATAAAGAAGTTCCTTTCGAAAACGAGTGGGGCTTCTTTTATACATTCGATGTTACTTTTCGTTGTCAGCCACTCAAAAGAAAAATCGGTGAAGCGCCTAAAATTTTTCATTCTAGTGTGATGGATATTTTCGATCATGGTGACGAAATTGCACATCCCTATTTGGAAATAGAATCAAACGGAGGAGATATTACGATCACCGTCGGTAATAAAAGCCTAACAATACTTAATACATTAGCTGCAACAATCGTGGTTGATACTCAGCTTGGGAAAGCAATACAAGAAGGTTTGAATTTATTTACGCGTGGTGATTGGCCAGTATTGCAGCCTGAATGGAATCAGGTAAAAATATCCGGAAAATTTAAAGAAGTGCGGTTTTGGAATAGGAGTGTGTATCTGTGACACAAGAATTTATTTATGCTTACAAAAAAATGCCAGATGATTTGAGTGTTAACGGAGCGTCGTTGGTTGACTGGGAAGATTTGCCAGAAATCAATCGTGTATTAAATGGTCAATATCGTTTTTATGGTAACTATTCAAGAAGCGGACAATATCGCTCTTATTTAAAAAAAGGAAATTTTATAAAAGCGAAGGTACCAGATGGTTCCTGGCAATACTTCGAAATTTACAATATCAAAAAGAATTTGACATCCGTTTCTGTGACAGCCAGACATATTGGTTTTATGGCCAATAAAAACTTTATCGTTAAGTCATTCACGGATAACGGCAACGGTTCTCAAATCATGACCAATCTTAAAAACAGTTTGGCATTTGATCAAAAATTCAACTATCTGTCGAATGTAGGTACAACGCACCAATTTACAGCAAGACAAGTCGCACCAGTTGAAGCGATTATCGGCTCAAATAACGGTAATCAAAATTTGACTGGCGTGACTAGCGCGGAACTTGATATGGATAACTATGATTTGAAACTGGTAAAACAGATTGGATCAGATAATGGTTTTCGGATCGATTTTGGCATCAATTTAGAAGCAATCGAAGAAGAAATTGATGAAGAATCAATTGTCAATAGTTTGTATTTGGTTGGCGGGGTTCCTGATAACGATTATGATGAAGACAAAGAACCTATCGAATATGGTTATTTAGAAATTGATGGAGTGACCAATGAGAATCGACGTATTGCCAAACGTGAAAATGGTGATTGTAAAACAGTTGATGAATTGATCAAATGGGGCAAAACCTTATTTGACAATGACCGTATTCACGAGCCAAAAGCTACTCATACAGTCAGCATGGTGGCGTTGGAACACACACTCGAATACGGTGAGATGTATCAAGAGCTAGCGTCTTTACACTTTGGTGATGTCGCTCATGTTAGGGCGAAAGAGCTAGACATCGAGATAAAAGAGCGCATGGTCGAATACACTTATTTCCCAACGCTTGGGAAATATAAGGATATTGTTTTAGGTAATGATTTATCACTGTACACTTCGGCAGTAAATACTCAAGCACAAGAATTGAAAAAGAAAATCGACAATCGAACAGAAACGTTAGTTCAAAATGTGTTGAATGCGACGGCATGGATCACTGGTAATTCTGGTGGGCATGTCGTTTTTCGTCCAGAAAAAGCTCCATCAGAGATTCTTATTATGGATACTCCCAATGTAGCGAATGCGAAGCGTGTGTGGCGTTGGAATTTAAATGGCTTAGGTTATTCAGACAACGGAGTAAATGGCCCGTTTGGCATCGCAATGACGTCGAAGGGTGAAATCGTAGCTAACTTCATTAAAGTTGGGATTATTAATGCCGAAGTTCTTGAAAGCTCAATTAATGATCTGGGCGATGTGCTAAAAATTGTCAAAGGTACGTTACAAATTTGGAATGATAATAAAAAAATCATGGAACTAACCAAGAAAGGAATGGAGTTCTGGAACACCAAGGAATCTATCGGCACAATTGGTACTACTGATTCTGCAGGCAATCCTTTTCCTGGCGCATCCACTCCTACACCGTTAGAAGATAATTCGTTAGTGATTCGAACAAATGGCGATGGGAAATATATTCTCATTTCACCAAAAGAAGGAAAAGGTTGGGTAATACTTGGTAATGGAACTTCTATATTATTTGGAAGTTTAAATCTACAGGAAAAGCTAAATGCCTTTGGTGATGCGGAATTTATGAAAAATGTCAATATTCGGGGGAAACTCACAATTAACGGACAAGAAGTATTCCCTGGACAAGGTGGAAGTGGAAATAATGATGGCGGTAGTTGGAATGGCATATACCCACCAGAGGTTACCAGTCAAGCAGACAAATTTGCTTGGGAATTATGGGTCATGCTTCTTTCTAGAGGGTATTCCAAAGCATCCATTGCTGGGATCCTTGGAAATGTTCAAGGAGAAGCCGGCGCTGCAATGAATCCAGATATTGCACAAGTCGGCGGACCAGCTTATGGAATCGTTCAATGGGATGGTTCGGCATATCCTTTGGTTCCTCCAGCAACATGGGATGGCAGGACTTATGTTCAAAACCTGATGAGAGCTGCAGGAATTACAGAAGATTATCGAACAATGTCAGCTCAAGGAAAGTTATTAGATTGGACAATGTATAACGGTCAATGGTTAGGAATTGTTCAACCGGCAAGTGTTTCTGGATTTAAAGCAATGACTGATCCAGCAGCTGCTGCTTATACATTTGAACGAAACTATGAAAGACCAGCCACAACTCATCCAGAAAGACAAGGATGGGCAGTTAATTGGTATAACAGATTCAAAGATCTTCAAGTCCCATCTGCTGGCAGTATTCTCAGTACAGCCAAAAGCTTGATGGGTTATTTCCATTACTCGCAACCGTTACGTTGGAATTTTGGTAGCGTCGAGAATCCTGATCGTAATGGGTATGCTGACTGTTCTTCTTTTGTGTGGTTGGCTTTGACAAAAGCAGGATATAAAACCGCAACACGTGGGACTCTGTGGTACACAGGTTCAATGGCCGCAGATGCAAGAGGGGCACGTCAGTATCTGACTGAAATATCTCCAAATGAAGCGAAAGCCGGAGATATCATCATTGTTAATTTAGGTGCTGGTGCTGGTAATGATGGACATACCGCTATTTTAGCAGAGGATTGGAAGGGATATAGCACTTCTATTGTTGAAATGGGTGGCATGAATTCCAATGGTGTTGGTATCGGTCGCGTCGATTGGTCCTTCGGGTATTTATTAAATGGCGGCGATGTTTGTCTCGCCAGAGCGAAGAAATAGAGGTGATTTTGTGATCGAAGAAAAAGGATTAAATCATTTGAAAAGTTTGTTGAATCAACCTATCGGAAACCATCAATGTTATGCATTATCTGCGGAATATGCCGGTGTGATGATTGGTCCTGACATGGGGGCAGGTACACAATACGAGATCAAAGTACGTCACGGCAATGTGTTTTCCGCTGCGGAAATTGGACGAGCCTACTCATGGGCATTGTATTTATGGACGGTTATTGTTCATCCCGAGTATGACCAACTAGTTGTTGGCTCAATTATCAATTGGGAAAGAAACGCAAAAATCAGTGATACATTTGAAAGCCATGAATATTACGGCCACACAGGTGTAATCAAAGGTCTAGAAAATGGGCGTATTCAAACCTATGAACAAAATGCAGAATCAGGTGGAATTGTGGCGGAATATGATCGTGAATTCTTCGGATCTGGTCAGATAGCTTCTATTTGTATCCCACCTGATTTTGAGAAAGGAGTGGTAATTAATGGCAAAGTGGAACGTAGTACTCAGCACAACTGAACCTTATAACTATGTCGGTATGATTCAGGTACGGCAAGGTAATAAGAATTCAGAAGTTATGGAAGCAACCATCACTGAAAATGGAATGCCCTATGATCTAACTGGTTGTAAAGTCTATTTTGAATCAGTTGTCGGAGACAAATACCCAGTTCAGTTAGGTACTAAAGTTATCGATGCAAAAAAAGGAAAAATTCAGTACACATTTGATCAGTATTCGATGCAATGCCTACATCGCCAAACAGCAGATTTCATCATTTATAAAGAGGATGAGTTAATTGCTACGACGCAAGACTTCTCCTATTTTGTGATTAAAGCCGTCTCAAAAACAGAGGGTGAAATGGGATCGTATTGGCAGACAGTCGAAGATTTAATTGCGGATATGTCAGCTTTTATCAATGAAAACAAAGGTGACTTCACAGATTGGATGAATGCACGTAAAAAGGAATTTGAACAATGGCGACAAGACCAACAAAATACATTTGAGGCATGGAGAGAAGGACAAGAAACCGATTATTTAAAATGGTTTGAATCAATCAAAGATATTTTGAAGTCTATCGATCCAGGTGGAGTAATGTTAGCCGAATTAATGGATGCACGTGTTGATATTCAAGGAGTTCGTCATGCGTCTATTTCAGAGCGTTTGCTGGCAGATGTGGACTATTTATATCAGAAATTGCGAGCAACTCTTTTCACGATTGAATACGGTGAAGTTGAAGTAACTGATATTTTACAGGATGATCTCTTTTCAGATAATCACGAAGTCGAAACAATTGAAACAGTAGAATTTCCAATTGAAGAAGGAGCATTGACCATCGCAACCATTGATGATCCAAAGCAAAATTTTTTCACTCTTGAGAAAGTAGGGGTGATCTAATGGCTAAAACCAAACGAATGATGGAAACGGATGAAAAAACGGGCGTACAACGACAATTCTTTCCAATCACACATGCTTCCGCAGTTCTTGGATTAGAAGAAATAATAGCAGGAGAAGCAACAGTTTTATCTGTTAATGGCAAAATTGGAGCCGTCGTCATTACTAAAGAAGATTTGGGATTAGAGAATGTTCTCACAGAATTACCCTATGCAAGTGAAGAAGATGACGGCATTATCACGGCAGAAATGTATCAAAAAATTTTAAACAGTGGAGAAGGTGACTACGTGTTGCCAGTTGCCACTATCGACCGTTTGGGTGGCATAAAAATTGGTGAATTATTGACGATTGATGAGACAGGAAAAGTCTCTGCAGTCAGACAATCTGATGTCAATTTTTCGCTGGAGTTAAAAGAAAAACTCGATTCACTGAAAAACTATACTGCAGGAGAAAACATCACTATTGATGAAGATGGAAAAATAAATGCAGAAGTGACTGGTTTTTACGTTTTACCCACTGCCTCCGAATTTGTAAAAGGTGGTATTCGTGTCGGTGAAGGTTTAACGATGACTGATGATGTTTTATCGGCCGATAAGCAATTCAACTATACTGCCGGAGCTAATATCAGTATTTCAAACACAGGAGTAATCTCTGCAACAGGTGGTGGAGAAGGTGGCGGCGTCTCTCAAGAATATGTTGATCAAAAAATGAGTGAAGCTTATCAAAATGCACAAGCTTATACAGATTCCAAAATACCAAATGTATCGTTTGAAAAAGTAGGGGAGGTATAGACAAATGACAGATATTGTAAAAGTAAAACAGAATGATGTTCAGGTTTACCCTCAAACCCATTGGGATGCTGTTGAGGGTAAACCCGAAACTATCAAGGGAGATAAAGGAGACCCTGGACAGGCTGCCACAATTACTGTAGGGACAGTAACGAGTGGTACAACAGCTAGTGTCACAAATGCTGGTACTGCAAGTGCAGCAAAGTTTAATTTTGTATTGCCAAAAGGTGATAAAGGGGACAAAGGCGATCCTGGAGCCAATGCAACAACGACAGCTGTGGCTACGACGACAGCAAATGGTTTGATGTCCAAAGAAGATAAAGTGAAACTCGATGGATTAGCCAATATTACATTTGAGAAAGTGGGGACGGTTTAATGGCTGATATTGTGCAATTAAAAGAAGACGGAGTTGCTAAGTATTTGAAAACTCATGCCAAAGGAATTGATGGTGTGGAGGGTGTTTTAGTAAAAGCCACAGGTAATGAAACGGTCTTAGGAACGAAAAATTTTAAAGACGGATTGCAATTCAATGGATTGCCTGTGCAAGCAGGTATGACCGAGCGAGCTATCACACTAGCTGATCGAAGTGATACAACAAACGTAACTGATGTGAATGGAAAAATAATCAGAATCGGAAACATCGTATTTCTTACTTTTAATTTTAAATGTGGCACATGGCCCGAAGGATCAGAAACTCGTTGGATTTTAAAAATCCCGGACGGTTTCAAACGTGATCAAGGCTATCCAGCGCAAACCGCGCTTTCACTAGTTAGAAATGCAAGTCAGCCAGCGGATGCACGTGCATTCATTGATCAAAGTAGCATCATACAAGCCAAATCAGGTTCAGGTAGTTCATATATTTCAGGTATGTGGATCACTCAAGATCCTTGGCCGGCTTAACAGATTACTAATTGGAGGAAGAGTAAAATGAAAACAATTTATAAAGTATTGTATCCAATGGGATATGAAGAACATCAAGTAGAAGATAACTTTCCAACATCTTTACCATTTGTCGAAGTTCCACCTATTTTGTTTGAAAAGAAGGAAGATGAAACGGATGAAGGTCTCGGAAGAAGACAACAGTCGCAATTTTTTAACTTCACTGAAAATAAGTGGGAAGAAGCAGTTACACAAGATTATTCTAAAAAATTGGAACTACTAGAAAATTTATCTATAGGTTTACAGGTAGATAATGCTGCATTGAAAAAAGCAAATGAAGAGCTTACTACAAAAGCAGAATCACTAGCACAAATTAATTCGAAAACCATGCTGACATCCCTTCAAAACACAAAAGACATTGCTACTATCAAAGAACAACTTGACGGAGGAAAATAATATGTATTCTTATGATGATATCAAGATGATGTATGACTGGAATTGTTTTACTGCTGACCAAGTTCGACAATTCGTTCCATTATGTATTACGGACGAAGAAGCACAAAAAATTATTAATAAAACTAAAGTGTTGTGATAACAACATAGTTAATATAAATAAACTTTTTCTTTATACGCATCGTATTTTAGACGTGTTGTGCTATATTACTATCGAAGAAGAAAGGAGGGGATAAAAGTGTTAGCATTCAAACCAAGTTGGTTATTAGAAACAGAAGAAAATTCAAAAATTACAAGAATTTATCTTGTAACAAAATTTAATGGTAATAAGGTTTCAAAACGAGCAATTGTAAACATCCACAAGTGAGTTAGTCACTATAGCGTACTCGAACGAGTGCGCTTTTTGTATGGCCAAAAATAGAAAGTGAAGGGTGGAAACATGGTGATCATTGATAATTTAGTTTTGTTATCAGAGTTTAAAAATCTAGTAAGCAACGTTTATATTCAAATTTTTGTTTGGATTGTCATTGCGGATATCATTACAGGAGTTTGTAAGGGACTTGCTGGAAAAGAAACAAATAGTACTAAAGGACTAATGGGGGTAGTAAAACATTTGCTGGTCGTGGCGCTTGTACTGATTGCTTACCCCTATCTTAAAATCATGAACTTTGAAGGAGTCGCAACAGCTTTTGTGCTTTCGTACATTGCTGTTTATGGAATCTCGGTGATTGAGAATTTAGGTCAGCTAGGGATCCCGATTCCAGATTTTGTGAAAGATCGATTCAGCAAGCTAAAAGATTCAACTGAAAAACAAGGGAAAAACAAAAAAGAAGGAGGACAATAAAAATGAGTAAAGAGTCAATGATTAAATGGATGCAGGATCGACTAGGTAAAGTGACGTATTCAATGACCCATCGGCTTGGACCTAATTCTTACGATTGCAGCTCTGCAGTTTTCTTCTCAATGATTGCTGGAGGCTTTCTACCTTCTGGATCAATGGGAAATACTGAAACGCTGTTCGGTATGGTTGGAACTAAACTGAAAAAAATAAGTCGATCAGAAGTAAAACGAGGAGATATCTTTATTTCAGGTACTCCTGGAGGGTCAAATGGATCAGCTGGTCATACAGGTATTTTTCTAAGTAACGGCTCATTTATCCATTGCTCTTATACGCATAACGGGATCGCAGTAGACACTAATGATGCATACATGAGTACAAAACTGCAACATAATTTCTACCGTATTATCGATGGAGGAACTACTAATACAGATAATAAACCACAGATGATCCAATTAGCCCTTGATGGTCAATTTGGAAATGCAACTGCTAGACGTCTGCAAGAATACTTTGATACTGCTGGTAAAGACGGTGTGATCAGTCATCAGTTCAAACAAACATTTAACCAAAATATTTACTCTGCTCAATTTGACAATACGTTGACTGGGTCGAATGTCATCAAAGCTTTACAAGGTTTCTTAGGTATTGCTCAAGACGGATTGTGTGGTCAAGGAACAATCAAAGCATTACAAAGACATTTAGGCACCACACAAGACGGTGTAATCAGTCCTGTATCTAATGCAGTGAAAGAATTACAGCGTCGATTAAATGCGAATAAACTATAAAAAATGACTCCCCTTTTGACTCCCCCTGGCAGTATATGGATGTCTCTAAAAGTTGTTTTTTTAGATAATAAAAAGCTGATAATAAGCGAAAAACACTTAAAATCAGCTTTAAACCCTATTCTCGAAATCCGGCGAGCCGCAGTAATGTGGTGCACGGGTTCAAATCCCGTACCTTCCTTATATATCCATGTTTAGACACGATTTCGGTCGTGTCTTTTTGTTTGGAGGCTATTTTTTGAACAGCATCCACTAATATTTTTTTAACACGAAGAGAATAAGATAGCCTCAAAAAAGAAAACATGGTAAATTAGATATCGGGACTTTATTTTCTGTAAAAACAGAAACTTTCATCTTTTGTTTTCACGTGACGAAACTGTAAGAGAGAAAATATTCGTCCGCTATTTATTCTATGTTAAGATGCATATGGATGAAATAAACAGTAATTTTATATTAGGATGTGAAAGTTAAATGTGCGGTATTGTAGGTTTTGTTAACGACAAGGACAACAAAAAAACAATTATTAATACAATGATGGATCGAATCGTTCACCGTGGACCTAATAGTTCAGGGGAATATATCGATAAACACGTTGCTTTAGGATTTAGAAGATTAAGTATTATTGACTTAGAGGGCGGTACTCAGCCTATTTACAATGAAGATCGAACAAAGATCATTATTTTTAATGGCGAAATCTATAATTATCAGCCTTTGAGAGAAGAATTGATTACAGCTGGTCACGTTTTTCAAACACATGCAGATACAGAAGTCCTTTTGCATGGTTACGAAGAATGGGGAACAGAATTATTGCAAAAAATCCGCGGAATGTTTGCTTTTGCTATTTGGGATAATGAAAAAAATGAGTTATTCGGTGCGAGAGACCATTTTGGGATCAAACCATACTATTATGCAGAAATGAACGGAACATTTATGTTTGGTTCAGAAATCAAAAGTTTTTTGCCTCATCCTGATTTTAATAAAGAATTGAATAAAGAAGCATTGAAACCTTATATGACTTTCCAATATTCTCCATTGAACGGTGAAACCTTCTTCAAAGGTGTCTATCGTTTGCCTGAAGGTCATTATTATACGTATAAAGACGGAAAACTGGACATTCAACAATATTGGGATGCAGATTTTGAAACAAAAGAAACGCATTCCCGACAAGAATGGATCGAAAAAATCGACGAAACTGTTCAAGCTTCTATTGAAGCACACACAATCAGCGATGTAGAAGTTGGTTCTTTCTTATCCAGCGGGGTCGATTCCAGTTATGTAACCTCTGTATTGAAACCAGATCATTCTTTCTCAATTGGGTTTGATGATAAAACCTATAATGAAGCGATTGAAGCCAGAAAACTAACAGAATTGTTGGACTTAGACAATACGGCAGCTGTAATCGACGGAGACATGTCTTTTAAAGCATTCCCATTGATCCAGTATCACTTAGATGAACCAGACTCAAATCCTTCTTGTGTGCCGTTGTACTTTTTAGCAAATCTCGCTTCACAAAGTGTACGGGTGGTTCAATCAGGAGAAGGGGCAGATGAACTATTTGCGGGATACCAAACGTATGGATTCCACACGAATTCAAAATTTATCCGTGTGATTGCGCAAGGACTGAAAAAATTGCCAAAAGGGACACGCTATAATTTAGGACGTAAAATCGGAAAAATGAAAAATTTCCATGGACGTATCCATTTATATGAATCACTTGCGCCAGCAAAAGAATATTTTATCGGGCATGCTCGAGTGTTCGAAGAATCAGAAGCATCAGAAGTGTTGACGCCAAAATATCAAACAGCGCCATCTGTGAATGAGATCATGACTGTTCATTACGAGAAAACAGAAGGAATCAAAGATGAAGTCAATAAGATGCAATACGTCGATCTTCATCAATGGATGCCAAAAGATATTTTGTTGAAGGCAGATAAACTTTCTATGGCTAGTTCTCTAGAAGTTCGAGTACCTTTACTGGATATCGAAGTCATGAAATTGGCTCAACAAATACCAAGTAAGTTCTTGTTGAATCAAAACAACACAAAAGATATTTTCAGACAAGCTGCGAACAAACATCTTCCAGAAGAGTGGTCGAATCGTGTGAAATTAGGATTCCCTGTGCCAATCAAAGCTTGGTTGAAAGAAGAACACGGCTACGAACAAGTCAAAGCACTATTCGAAGCAGATTTTGCAAAAGAATTTTTTGATCAAGAAAAAATTATGAAGTTGCTAGATGACCATCACGAAGGACGTAAAGAAGAACAACGTAAAATCTGGACGATCTTCAGTTTCTTGACATGGTATAAAGTTTACTTTGTCGATGAAACGATTCCGCAAGCAGAAGCAATCGACTATGTGACTGTTTGATAAAAAAAGAAACAACAATATGAGAAGAAGCATAGAAGCATGTGAGATGATCTCCTTGTTTCTATGCTTCTTTTTAAGCGCTTAGTAACTGATTTCTTTTTCTTTTGTCCCATCTTTTTTATAAATGATCAAAGTTGATTGTTTGTTTTTAGCTACTTGCTTTCCTTTTTCGATTGCTTCTTTTTTTGTATCAAAATGGTTGCTTGCCTTTTTTGCCCCTTTAGATTTCACGATCCATTGTTTTTCCTCATATTCTACGATCACATCTGAATCAAGCAGTTTTCCGGCACGAGGATTCGTATCGTGTTCATCCGTCTTGCTTGGATTTTTTTCTTTTTCGAAGGTTCGTTTTTCTGATTCACTAGCATCTTCATCCCATTTTTTTGCTTGATCAATGGCAATTGGGATCGCACGGCTATCAGGGTACCCTTCATCCAACAGTGCATTTGCGATGTCGATTGCTTTTTTTCTTGTCAGTTTATCTAAGTTTTTCATTGATGCAGGAAAGTCCTTCATGTTCCATGGCATATTAGTATCCCCCTTTATTAAAAAACATAATCTATATAAACAAGTGTAAGGGTATTTATACAAAAAGGAAAAGATTTTGTTTGAGAAGTAAAACCGTTGTATTTATCGTCAAGTAGTTTTACTTAACAAAATCGTGAAAAACACTAGCAATCTAGAAAAAATCATGGTAAGATAATCAAGTCTGAGAGTCATCTTAGAGGATTCTTGTAAAAATGGGAGGGAAAAACATGCGCGTAAACATCACTTTAGAGTGTACTTCTTGTAAAGAACGTAACTACCTAACAAGCAAAAACAAACGTAACAATCCTGATCGTTTGGAAAAACAAAAATATTGCCCACGCGAACGCAAAGTTACTTTGCACCGTGAAACAAAATAATGTTTTTAAAGTTCTCAATTCCTTGCTGGTCAAAGAATTGAGACTTTTTTTATCTCAAACCATCTAAAATCATAAGGAGCGGATGATATGTTTATTTCAATGTGGGCACAAGATAGGAATGGTCTGATCGGCAAAAATGGATTGCTACCGTGGCGATTGCCAAATGACATGCGTTTTTTTCGTGAACATACAATGGATCGAATCTTAGTGATGGGAAGAAAGACCTATGAAGGAATGGGCGATCTCTCACTTCCTTATCGCCATATCATCGTGTTGACAACGCAACCGAACTTTCGCACGAAAGAAAATGCAGAAGTGATGCATTCAATCGATGAACTTTTGGCGTATAGTCAAACAATCTCAGAAGATATCTATGTTTCGGGTGGCAGTCGGATTTTTCAAGAACTTCTTCCTTACACCGGTCGAATCTGGCGGACATTGATTGATAGCACGTTTGAAGGAGATACGTATATTGGGGATATCGATTTTTCAGACTTCGCTCTTATAGAGGAATACGAGGGAATAACGGATCAGGAAAATTTATATGCCCATCGTTTTCAAAAATGGGAAAGAGTAAGAAATAAGGTTGTTTCAAAAGAAGAATAATATCCGGGTATTTAGTTTTTAATAATAAAAAAGCATCTCGCGAATGAACGTGAAGATGCTTTTTTAGTTAAAATCAGTTTAGCTTTTCTTTGATATCATTGACCATTTCCTGACTGGCAATAGGTCCATTATATAGCCAGCTAGATTCAGGGCCGAATTGCAGTACGTGATTGTCCTTCACTGCTTTGAGATTTTTCCAGCTTGGTTCATTGAACATAGCAGCATCTTTATCACTGTTTACAAGAATGATGTAATCAGCATCTAATTCAGCTAGTTTTTCCGAAGAAACAGCAGACCAGTCAGAAGTGGCTTCTTTGGACACTTCTTCTACTAAATCAGGCACACCAAATTTTAGATCGTCATATACGATTCTACCGCTTGACCGATTTTTGCTGACCATGAAGGCGGAGTTATTGGTCACCCATAACACTGCAGCTGTCTTGTTCTCAATTTTATCTGCTAATTCTTCGCGAGTGCTCTCGACGGATTTTTGATAATCGGAAATGACTTTTTCCGCTTCTTTTTCTTTTGCCAAAGCCTTGCCGACATCTTTTAGTTGTTCTTCCCATGTGACGTCTGTTCCATTTTTTACGACATAAGTTGGCGCGATTTTACTATATTGCTCGTATTTTCCACCTTCGACAGTAGCGGAAGAAGAAATCAACAGCAAGTCAGGTTCGAAGCTTAATACTTTCTCGTAAGGAAGATCATAAGAAATAGTTGGAACATCTTTCAAATCATCTTGCAGATAATCTTGGATAGAACCACTGCCCACTGTCCATTGGGCGATAGGTTTTTCTCCTAGGGAAATCAGATAGTCTTCTAAGTAACTGCCGATGATTCGTTTAGGTGCGTTTGGAATGTCGACTTTATGTCCAAGCGTATCTGTGACTGTATGCGTGCTGGTGGATGAAGTCGTCGAATTGGTAGTTGTAGCTGTTTCTTTATCTGAAGAGGGGGAGCAAGCGCTCAATACTCCAGCCAGCAGCAACATGCTAGATAAGGTGAATACTTTTGTTTTTAAGTTCATTTCTTTCCTCCTGACATAATTGAGAATCTTTCTCATTGGTTATTATTCCTGATATTTCGAATGCTGTCAACCGCTTCATTTAGCTATAGATATGAAAGTAGCGCTTGACGAAATAGTGAAACAGCGTCATAATTGAGAATGATTTTCAGCGAAAGGGTGGGTGAAATGACGAGACTAAGGGCAGCTGATATTGCAGTCGGCTACGAAAATAAAAAAATTATTGAAAACATGTCTGTTACGATTCCTGAAGGGAAAATCACGAGCTTGATCGGGCCAAACGGAAGTGGAAAATCTACTTTATTGAAAAGCTTTACCCGTATACTACCTGTGAAATCAGGAAAGATCATTGTCAATGACTCTGATATATCTACATACAGTTCAAAAGAACTTGCAAAAAAAATTGCTTTATTAGCACAAACTAGTGAACATCCTATAGGTATGACAGTAGAAGAAGTAGTATCTTACGGACGTTATCCCTATCAAAAACTGTTTAGTGGTATGGATGCACAAGATCATGAAGCAATCGAGTGGGCTTTGGATGCAACAGGTTTGTCTGGATATCGCACGCGAGATATCGCAACGTTGTCTGGTGGACAAACCCAGCGTGTCTGGATCGCTATGGCACTTGCTCAGGAAACAGATATCTTGATCTTGGACGAGCCGACGACGTTTTTAGATCCGTCACACCAATTAGAGATCCTACAGTTATTGTCTCAAATCAATCAAATAAAACAAACAACGATCTTGATGTCGATCCATGATATTAATCTTGCTTCACGTTTTTCTGATTATTTACTAGGCATGAAAGACGGTGAATTGATTACGGAAGGTACACCTGAAGAAGTGATCACAAAAGAGTGTATGAAAAAAATATTTGAGATTGATGCAACGATTGTCACACTACCAAAAACGAATAAACCAGTTTTTCTGACGTATGATCTGTTGCCAAAAGAGCAGGAGGATCAATTATGAAGGCTAGGAAAAAAAACAAACTCTTGCTTTTGATCTGTTTTGTTCTTTTGATCATTTTTTTTATTGCTCTTTCAAATGGCGCAGCGAGTGTGGGAAAAACAGCCTTTTGGCAGGCTTTGGTTGATTTTGATGGATCAAAACAAAGTCATCAGATCATAAGAAACATTCGCTTGCCTCGGGTCGCAGGGGCATTTCTCGTAGGGAGTTGTTTTGCATTGAGCGGTGCATTGATGCAAGGTGTGACAAGAAATCCGTTAGCAGATTCAGGTTTACTAGGAATCAACGCTGGTGCTTCGTTGGCAATGGCTCTTAGTTTTGCTTTTTGGCCCAAAGCTTCTGGGTTTTCTGTGTTTCTGGTGTCATTGGCAGGTTCTTTTGCTGTGACTTTGCTCGTGTTTGGCTTTTTGCAGTTTTCGAAAATGGGCATGAATCCTTTACAGCTGATTTTAGCTGGCGTAGCTATTAGTTCTTTTTTTACTGCAATCAGTCAAGCACTTACCCAATTTTTTAATCTACAGCAGGATCTTGCCTTTTGGTTTGTAGGTGGAGCTGCCAATATCACATGGAAACAGTTAACAGTGTTGTTCCCTGTATATGTGCTTGCTGTCTTGGTTTCTTTTTCATTAGGAAAAGCGATATCCTTGATTAGTTTGAGTGAAACTCATGCAATAGCTCTTGGAGGTCGTCCTAAACGAACACGGTTGATTGTTTTCTGTCTAGTTGCAGTGTTAGCAGCCATTGCCGTTTCGTTAGTCGGACCTGTTTCATTTATTGGGCTGTTGGTTCCGCCGATTGTTCGCGGAATGGTTGGGACAGACTATCGTTATGTCCTACCTGTCTCTTTTTTAGTTGGAGGCGGACTGGTCATGTTGGCGGATCTTGTAGGAAGGATGATCAATCCACCTTTTGAAACACCTTTTGGATTAGTCATTGCATTGATTGGCGTTCCGTTTTTACTGATACAAGTAAGGAGGGAACGACGGTGAAAAGAATATATTGGACGTTGTATTTCTTGCTTTTTCTACTTATCGTCTTGTCTGTAGGTAGTTTGATGATTGGCACGCCTTTTATTTATCTTGATCAGCTTTTTGACACGTTCATAGGGAAAGGCTCCTCTTCTTTGGCTTTGGCGCTGATTGTTGGAGAGTTTCGAGTTCCCCGATTACTGATCAGTTTATTAGCAGGAGCTTGTCTTGGCGTTTCTGGCTATATCTTGCAAGGAGTGACGAGAAATGAATTGGCAGATTCTAGCATATTGGGGATTAATGCGGGAGCTGGATTTCTAGTGATGCTTTATTTAGGTTTCTTTTCACAATATTCTCTGCCGTTTCTGTTGCTAGTTGTAGCCTTTATAGGTGGTATTCTCGCTGCTTGCTGTGTGTATCTTGCGGCCTATGATCGAAATGGATTTTTAGGGATGAATCGTATCTTATTGTCTGGTATTGCCGTTAATGCTGGTCTTTCTGCATTAACGTTGTTGTGCACCATCCAATTGTCAAAGGAAAATTATGGATTTGTCAATGCATGGTTGGCGGGATCGATTTGGGGTGCGAGCTGGTCCTATGTTTGGGCGCTTCTTCCATGGGCGATTATCTTGATTCCGCTAGGAGGATTTTATGCGCAACGGATTGGCTTGCTATCATTTGGCCAAGAACGCGCGCAAGGATTAGGGCTAAATGTGAATAAAAGTCAAAAAATCCTTTTGTTGTTAGCTGTTGCTTTAGCAAGCGGTAGCGTAGCGGTGACAGGGAGTTTATCCTTTGTAGGACTACTGGCTCCTCATGCTGCGAAGCTAGTCGTACGTAAAGAAAATCATTGGACCTTTATTTTGAGCAGTTTGTTCGGTTCCGTTTTTGTACTTAGCGCAGATATTGTTGCACGAGTGATTCTACCAAGTGGGGAAATACCGACAGGGATTTTGATCGCCTTTTTTGGTGCGCCATATTTTCTGTATGTATTGTTTATCAGACAAAAACACGTGCTGAGCAGTTGAAGTTCATTAAAAGGCAAGAAGGCCAATCATCGTTAGGTCTTCTTTTTCTTTTATTTATACATTTATTTGAAAGTTCGATTGCTATTTTTCTTTTTTTCCTATACCATTTTATGAGAGAAGGAAAGGTGATTTTTTGGAGCAAATGAAAGAAAAATTACGCCGGCAAGGAATTGAAAAGCTGAAAAATCTGGCCAAAAGCGGCAAGAAAAAGGGCAAAGAACAGCGAATCTATGAACAGCTATTCGCAAGCGAGTACTGGAAGTCGGCACAAGTGATAGGGACGACTTTGTCAAATGAAATTGAGCTGGATACACAGCCGATTATCCAACGGGCGAAAAAAGAACAAAAGAAAATAGTTGTTCCTAAAACTTTACCAAAACGACAGATGGCGTTTTATGAAATGGATGAACACACCATTTTTGAACGTTCGAGTTTTGGCGTTCTTGAGCCACAATCAGAGAAGCTTTATTTGCCGGAAATGATCGACCTCCTCATTGTACCAGGGATTATCTACAATAGAGCCGGTTATCGTATTGGTTTTGGCGGTGGTTATTACGACCGGTATTTAAAAAATTTCCATCGAAAAACATGCAGCCTCGTTTTTCGAGAACAATTGAATGAACAATGGCAACCGGAGAGTTTTGATCAGAAGATCCAACAATTATTTATTGACTAAAATGAAATGGGAGGTTTTCATGAATTATCAACAGCAAATAAAAATGCGTGCATGGTTGAGGCGACCGTTATGGACCTATGTTTTTTTAGGGATACAGACAATAGTCTTCATTATAATGGAGTTGTTTCCGCGTCTTGAAATTCCTTATTATACTGGAATGTATGGTCCTTATCTTGTTCACTTCAATGAATGGTGGCGCTTAGTGACACCAATCTTCATCCATTTTGGAGTGATGCATTTCGTCATGAACTCACTGATATTGTATTTTATGGGGCAACAAATCGAGGCAATATACGGTCACTGGCGGTTTTTCCTGATCTATATGTTCAGTGGGATAATGGGAAATACAGCAAGTTTTGCTTTCAACGAAGCGAATGTTTTGTCTGGTGGTGCAAGCACTTCGATATTCGGATTGTTTGGTGCGTTGTTTATTTTAGGATTTCATTTTAAATATAATACGGCGATCCAACAACTAGTCAGACATTTTCTTTTATTTATTGCGATGACATTTGTTTTTGGTCTTCTTGACACCTCTGTAGATGTTTGGGGACATCTCGGCGGACTGGTGGGCGGTTTAGTATTAGGGAACATTTTAGGGCTACCGAAACAGCAGATAAGCTATTCGATACACCAGAAGATTCTTTCTACACTAGTTTTTGTATTTCTTTTTGTAATATGTATTTTACTGGGTTTAAAAAAATATGGTTTACTTGTATAATATGAAGGAAGTGCTTAAAGATGGAGAGCTTATATGATGTACAGCAGCTGTTCAAAAAATTTGGCATCTTTATCTATGTGGGTGCACGCATCTATGATATTGAATTGATGACTATTGAATTGCGGAATCTGTATGATAGCCGTTTGATCGATCATGATACATACATGACAGCGTGGCGCATATTAAAAAGAGAGCACCGAATTGAAGAAAGCCGAAAGAAAGGAAATTTGTAATGGACAAGAAAATTATTGGGATTGATTTAGGTGGAACAACAGCAAAATTTGCAATTTTAACACCAGAAGGAGAGATTCAACAAAAATGGAGCATCGATACCAATATTTTGGATGATGGCAAACATATCGTTCCTGAAATCATCGAATCAATCAACCATCGATTGAATTTATATAATATGAAAGCCGAAGACTTTATTGGAATCGGTATGGGTACTCCAGGAAGCGTGGACAGTGACGCTGGAACAGTTATTGGTGCATATAACTTGAACTGGACAGAAGTACAATTTGTGAAAAAACTGATTGAAGCAGGGACAGGAATTAAATTCGCTATCGATAATGATGCGAATGTGGCTGCTTTAGGTGAACGATGGAAAGGTGCTGGAGAAAACGATCCAGACGTTGTATTCGTTACTCTAGGAACAGGTGTTGGCGGTGGTATCGTTGCTGGCGGGAATTTGATCCATGGCGTGAGCGGAGCAGGCGGAGAGATCGGCCATATCACTGTGGATCCTGAAGGGTTCGAATGTACTTGCGGTAAACGCGGATGTTTAGAAACTGTATCTAGCGCTACTGGTGTGGTACGTCTAGGACGTTACTTGGCAGAAGAATACGCAGGAGATTCAAAACTGAAAGCAATGTTAGATAACGGTGAAGAAGTAACAAGTAAAGATATCTTTGAAATGGCTCAAGAAGACGATCCGTTTGCATTGATGGTTGTTGATCGCGTATGCTTCTATTTAGGCTTAGCTTGCGCAAACTTGGGGAATACATTGAATCCGTCAAGTATTGTGTTAGGCGGCGGAGTATCGGCGGCAGGAGAATTTTTACGCAGCCGTGTAGAGAAATATTTTAAAGAATTCACTTTCCCGCAAGTAAGAGAATCAACAAAAATCAAATTAGCAGAGCTTGGAAATGAAGCTGGTGTCATTGGCGCTGCCTCATTAGCCTTGAAATTTGCTTAAAAAAACGGAGGCATTACATGGTTTTATGGGTAATTAATATCATTTTGCTATTGATTGTGCTTGCAATCATCTTTTGGGAAGTCTATCTACGAGTAATGGCCAAGCGTTCAGCAACGACTTTGACAGAAGAAGAGTTTCGAGAAGGAATGAGAAAAGCACAAGTAATCGATGTTCGCGAAAAAGATGTGTTTGATGCAGGGCATATCTTAGGTGCAAGAAACATCCCTTACACTGTTTTGAAAGATTCACTAGGATCGATTCGAAAAGACCAACCTGTCTATATCTATGATCAAAAGAAAAGCTTGAGTATCCGCACGGCAAATAAATTACGTAAAGCAGGTTATAAAGAGATTTATTTGCTTAAGGGTGGTTATGACGGCTGGTCTGGAAAAATCAAAAGCAAAAAAGTATAAAGCATATATTTTTATGACAGCTTTGCAAAAACTAGATCAATAATCAGGTATTGACTAAGAAAAAATGAACGACGCGAGGGATAGTTGTGTCGTTCATTTTTTATTTTGTGCTATTATCTACATATAAAATATAAAAGAAAAAAGGCAGAAAGAAGGAAACAACTATGATCAAATTAAAGCGTGTTTACCTTGATGCTGAAGAAGAGGATGGCTTTCGGATACTCGTAGATAGGCTCTGGCCACGAGGGATTTCAAAAGAAAAAGCACACTTAGATCTATGGTTGAAAGAAATTGCGCCTAGTAATGAAGCACGCAAAGCTTTTGACCACGTACCAGAACGTTTTGCTTTATTTGCAAAGAAATATCAGCAAGAATTGTCTTTTGAAGAAGAAAAGACGCGAGCTGTTTCCGAACTCATCCAACTTATGAAAGAACATCCAGTCATTACTTTCGTTTATGGTGCAAAAAACGAGCACCAGAACCATGCCGTTGTGTTAAAAGAATTTATCGAAAAGGAGGTGTACAAATGAAAATAGGGATCATTGGTGCCGGACCTAGAGGATTAAGTGTAGCAGAAAGGATTCTGTATAATAATCAGGGCAGACATTCTCTTGAACTTATTCTTTTTGATCCAGAAGGTCCAGGCGGTCGAGTTTGGCGGTTGAATCAGCCGCCAGAATTATTAATGAACTCTGTTTCTCAACAAGTGACGCTTTTTACAGACGAGACGTTGTCCAGTGAGGGAACGGTAATGCCGGGACCTAATTTGTTTCAATGGAGTAAAGGACCTGCTACAGATTATATCGAACAGACGGTAACCAAAAATAAGCAACTATTTATAGAAGAAATTAACCGTCTGGAAAAAGACCAACAATCTACTCGTTGCCTATACGGACTTTATCAACGCTGGTTTTTCTCAAAGTTGCAAGAAGAATTTCCAACTTCTACTCAGCTTGTCTATTCTTTAGTGAAAAAGGTCAGCAAAGAAAAAGACGGTTTCCTATTACAGACAGATCAGCAAAGCTATCCTGTCGATCAGCTCATTTTAGCGAGTGGTCATTGGGAAAATGATCAGACAGAAGAGGAAAGAGCCTGGATAGACTATGCAAAGAAAAATGATTTACTGTATCAGCTTCCTTCTAATCCTGCAGATGTCGATCTTTCAAAGATACCGCCAAAAGAAAATGTCTTTCTAAGAGGGCTTGGTTTAAGCTTTTTCGATTATGTCGGATTGTTTACGGTATCAAGAGGAGGGTGCTTCGAAAACAAAAAGGGAAAACTGGTCTATCATCCATCTGGCAAGGAACCGATTGTATACAGCGGGTCAAGAAGAGGTCTGCCTTACTATCCTCGAGGGAGAAATCAAAAGCAAGGTGGAGCAATGGCATGGCCACGGCTACTTACAAAAGAGAACCTTGAGCAATGGCATCGATCGGGACTTTTGACTGGCGAAACATTTTTTGACTATCTGAAAAAAGACGCTGAGTTGTTTTATTACAAGAAAATCATCGAAGAACATCACTTGCCGATTTCAATGAAAACTTTTGAGCATGATTTTCTTTCCCTCTCTTCAGAAGAGTGTCTTGGAAAGTATCCAGCATTACTTCCTTACAAATGGTCTTGGTCGTGGCTAGAAACTCCTCTTACCTATCTGGATGAGTCCTTTGCAGAAGCTAGCCGAGCATTTATTGAAAGGCAGATAAAAGAAGCGGAAAAAGGCAATTGCACAGGGGCATTGACTTCGACATTTGATGCATTGAAAGACTGGCGTGATCCAATCCGGCAGGCTATTGAATGGCACGTTTTTTCGGCTAAGGAATACAAAGAAATACTGTGGGGATGGTTTACTCATCTAAACAGCTTTTTAACGATTGGTCCGCCAGTTATTCGGACGAAAGAGTTAGCAGCACTGATAGATGCGGGTATTTTTCATTTGATCGAACCGCCACTTGATATTCAGCAAAAGCAAAACCGTTATGTTATTTCTCTACAAGATAAAGAAATCAGCAGTCGCTATTTGATCGAAGCTCGTTTGCCACAAACAAGCTTTTCTCGTTCAAGTAATCCTGTCATAAAAAATTTGAAGGAAAATAAACTTGTTCGCTCTTTTTCGTTTTCAGATAATACAGGAAGTTATCATTCAGAAGCTATAGATGTTGAGCGAGGTACGAATCGCGTGATTGATGCTTCCGGGAAAATCCAGTCTGGCTTTTATTGCTATGGAATACCAGTTGAAGGTGTGGATTGGTTAACTGCAGCAGCAGCTAGACCTTATACAGATCCATGGAATTTGAGACAAGCAGATAAAATAGCACAACTTATATTGACTGACAAATAAAAATACGCATGATGACTTATCTGTTCTTTCACAAGTCTTCATGCGTATTTTTTAAATAATTATTAACGAGAAACGCGTTTGCGCATTGCTTTTTTACGATTTTCTTCGATCATTGCTTCTTTTTCGTCAATCGGATCGATCACTGTTTTTTTCACAGAAGCGACCAAACCAGCAACGGCAGCGGCTGTTGCCAAGCTACCTACTAATATTCCAGATACAAATTTTTTCATTGAATCCACCTCATTTATTATTTGTTATATCTATTATGGAACAAAAGAGAAAAAAAGGCTAGTTTTACGTTTGTTTGTAAACCTTTGCAAAAAATCCTTGAAAATGTTTACTAAATGTTTTATTATAAATTTACCAGATAAATTTACGAAATTTTACTTTCTTCTTTTCTACCATAAAGTAGACTTCGTTTTTTAAATTATATAGAATCAACAAACACAATTTCACTAATCAAAGGAGTGTTTTTTATGACAATTTTAGTACTAGGCGGAGCCGGTTATATCGGTTCGCACGCTGTAGACCAGCTAGTTCAAAAGGGGTATCAAGTCGCTGTGGTAGATAATTTACTCACAGGTCACAAACAAGCAGTACATCCAGATGCTCATTTTTATGAAGGAGATATTCGGGATAAAGAATTTCTACGTTCCGTATTTGAAAAGGAACCGATTGAAGGAGTAATCCATTTTGCTGCAAGCTCTTTAGTAGGAGAATCTGTCGAAAAACCATTGATGTATTTTAACAACAATGTATACGGTATGCAAATCTTGCTTGAAGTCATGCACGAGTTCAACGTGAATAAAATCGTATTCTCTTCTACTGCAGCAACTTATGGAGAGCCGAAAGAGTCTCCAATCACGGAAAATACACCAACTGATCCTAAAAATCCGTATGGTGAAAGCAAATTGATGATGGAAAAAATGATGAAGTGGTGTGATCAAGCGTATGGCATGCGCTATGTCGCTTTGCGCTACTTCAATGTAGCCGGAGCAAAAGCAGATGCATCTATCGGAGAAGATCATACACCAGAAACGCATCTTGTCCCAATCATTTTACAAGTAGCTCTTGGTCAAAGAAAAGCATTGGCTGTTTATGGAGACGATTACGATACACCAGATGGAACATGTATTAGAGATTATGTTCAAGTAGAAGACTTGATTGCCGCACATATTTTAGCTTTGGAATACTTGAAAGAAGGAAACGAAAGCAACTTCTTCAATTTAGGCAGTAATAAAGGGTACTCGGTCAAGGAAATGTTAGAAGCAGCGAGAGAAGTGACAGGGAAAGAAATCCCGGCAGAAATAGCACCAAGAAGAGCTGGAGATCCTAGCCGATTAGTCGCTTCAAGTGAAAAAGCGAGAGAGATTCTGGGCTGGAAACCTGAATACACAGATATCAAAGAAATTATCAAAACAGCATGGGATTGGCACGTCAGCCATCCAAATGGTTATGAAGAATAGGGGAATGAGATATGTCAATCAGTCAAACGATTTGTGATTTTGCCACACTTGCGATCGAAGCTGGCGGATGGATGGAAATGGACCGCTTATATTTACAGAATCGTCTTTTAGGGATGGTAGGAGAAGACGCTCTAGAAAGCGTCGAAGTAAGACCAGTTAAGGAAGAATCAGTAGACTTATTGGATCAGCTTGTCGCTAAGGCAAGAGAAAATGGTGTTCTTTCAGAATTACCAGCAGAACAAGAGATTTTTGAAGCACAATTGATGGATTTTCTTACACCGCCGCCTTCCGTTGTCAATGCATTCTTTGCACAGCATTATTCGAAAAGTCCAGAGGAAGCAACTGATTATTTCTTTGATTTAAGTAAGAAAAATGATTACATCAAAACAAGAGCCATCGCTAAAAATATCAAATTTCCAGCAGAGTCAGCATATGGTGAATTGGAAATCACGATCAATTTATCTAAACCAGAAAAAGATCCAAAACAAATTGCGGCAGAACGCGAGGCAGCCAAAGTAGATTATCCTACATGTATGCTGTGCATGGAAAATGAAGGATATAGAGGACGCTTGAATTATCCAGCCCGCACCAATCATCGAATCATTCGAATGAATCTAGATGGTGAAAGCTGGGGATTCCAATATTCTCCTTATGCTTATTACAATGAGCATTCGATCATTTTATCAGAGCAGCACCGTCCAATGAAAATTTCAAAGGAAACATTTGTTAGACTGCTTCGGATTACTGAAGTCTTGCCTCATTACTTTGTTGGTTCAAATGCTGACTTGCCGATTGTTGGAGGATCGATTCTTTCTCATGATCATTATCAGGCAGGACGTCATGAATTTCCTATGGCAAAAGCACCGATAGAAAAACTCATCAAATTAGCAGATTATCCGCAAGTCATCGCAGGAGTTGTGAAATGGCCGATGTCTGTGATCCGTTTGCAATCAACAGATAAAGAGTTGCTGATTGAAGCAGCTAATTCAGTGTTGGAAAAGTGGAAAGGATATTCGGATGAAACTGTAGAAATCCGGGCTTTTTCAGCAGATGGTACACCACACCACACGATTACGCCAATTGCACGAAGAAGGGACAATTATTTTGAGCTGGATCTTGTCCTTCGAGACAATAATGTTTCAGATGAGCATCCTGATGGTATTTTTCATCCGCATAAAGATGTCCAACATATCAAGAAAGAGAACATTGGATTGATCGAAGTAATGGGACTTGCTGTTTTACCACCTCGTTTGAAATCGGAACTAGCAGAAGTAGAGCGGTTCTTATTGGGAGAAGAGAACCAGATGGCTGAATATCATCGTCCATGGGCAGAACAGTTGAAAAAAGAGCATCCTGATTTGACGAAAGACGCGGTCACTGATGTTGTACAAAAAGCTGTAGGTCAGGTTTTTGCTCGTGTCCTAGAAGATGCTGGAGTGTTCAAGCGAGATGAAAAAGGACAAGCAGCGTTTGAGCGGTTTACTGCGATTTTATAAACGGAAAAAAAGGAGGAGAGACAAATGGCAACAATTAAAGACATTGCTCAGTTGGCAGGAGTTTCTCCTGCTACTGTTTCAAGAGTGCTCAACTACGATCCTGAACTTTCCGTCGGCTTAGCCACAAAGCAAAAAATTTTTGAAGCAGCGGAACGCTTGAATTATACGAAGCACCGCAAAAATGCAGCAAATGCTAAGCAAACCCTTCGTCTGATCCAATGGTACGATGATACAGAAGAACTTGAAGATCTTTATTATTTGTCTATTCGTTTAGGAATCGAAAAAAAGGCAGAAGAAGCAAACGTTACTTTGTTGAAAGAAACGTGGGATTCCATTAGTGAGCTTCCAGCAGATGGAACGATCGCATTAGGGAAATTCGATGAAGCTCAGCTGTTGGATTTGAAACAATCCCAACAAGCCTTGCTTCTGGTAGATTCTGATGGCACTTCTCAAGGAATCGATTCTATAGTTGTCGATTTTAAGTCGAGTGTTCAAAAAGTCATTGAGCACTTTGTTTCCCAGAATGCACAACATATCGCTATGCTTGCTGGAACAGAATATACAAAGAAAAACCATCAGCGACTAAGGGATCCTAGAATCATGGCATTCCAACAAGTTTTAGCAGAAAAAGGCTACGACGAAGGTTCAATTATCGAAGCAGATTTTTCTGTCGAGTCAGGCTATCAAGCGGTTAAAAAATATTTAAAAACAAACGAGCAGATTCCTGACGCACTTTTTGCGGCTAATGATGCATTAGCGATTGGCGCGCTGAAAGCGATTCAAGAAACAGGTTTAGCGGTGCCAGAAGATATTTCCGTGATGGGTTTCAACGATGTCAGTGTAGCGAAATATGTGACACCCTCTCTTTCTACTGTGAAAGTTTATACGGAATGGATGGGAGAGCTAGCAGTGGAGACGATCCTTCAACTAAGTAATT
The DNA here is from genome assembly GCF_001814285.1 of Enterococcus sp. HMSC076E04. Taxonomy (NCBI): domain Bacteria; kingdom Bacillati; phylum Bacillota; class Bacilli; order Lactobacillales; family Enterococcaceae; genus Enterococcus; species Enterococcus sp. HMSC076E04. The sequence continues at coordinate 65,430 of NZ_KV815632.1, forward strand.
CCAAAGCACCAGTTTCAAGAAAAATCATTATGGAAACAGAGTTGATTGTTCGAGAGTCGACGAAATAAAAAAAGAAAAAGTTGTGGTAAAGTGTCGTGATACCGCAACTTTTTTTGTGTATGTAAGGAAGAAACTAGATTTGCCGGTCAGCAGATAATCATGTATCATTGTACTAGTTTTGCCTTTGATATTTTCATCATTGGAATAAAAAAGTATGCTACAATGGAAGGCGAGAATGTTATAGCAGAAAGGATCAAATATATGATTACATTAGGAATAGATACTGCAAATCAAACTTTGGCGATCGGTGTGGTGGAAGATAAACAAATTCTTGGGCAAATACAGACAAATATCAAACGCAACCACAGTGTGACGCTGATGCCTGCCATTGACCAATTGTTTGCAGATCTTCAAATGAGTCCCCAAGACATTGACCGAATCGCGGTTTCTGATGGTCCTGGTTCTTATACAGGACTTCGTATAGGTGTAACGACAGCGAAAACGATTGCTTATACACTAGATAAAGATCTAATAGGAGTATCTAGCCTGAAAGCCATCGCGGCTAATTGTGTCGGGGTGGATAAAATGATTGTGCCCATGTTTGATGCTCGAAGAAAAAATGTCTATGCTGGGGCATACCGCTGGAAAGAAAATAGATTAGAAACTGTACTTGAAGATGTACATATTGCTGCTTCTGATTTGTTTGCACAACTACAAGAGCTGAATGAAGCTATTTATTTCGTTGGGAGTGATTGTCATAAATTCATCTCTGAAATAAAAGAAATGCTACCTGATGCGATGATTAATACAGTTCCAGCATGGGATATCCCAAGTGGTGTGACTGTGGCTCAATTAGGTGCGTTGGATGAACCAGTTGCAGATAAACAAGCTTTTCTCCCTCGTTATTTAAAACGAGTAGAAGCTGAAGAGAAATGGTTAGAGACGCACACACCTGGAGATGAAAGCTATGTTGAAAAAATTTAAAGCATATGCTAGAAGCCTTTTTCAAGATAAAATGATCTATGCAGAAAAAACAATCGAACAAATCGATCGTCGCTATATACTAAGAGAATTGACTACAGAAGATATCAAAGAGCTGTTGGATGTCGAACGAGAAGTCTATAATGGCGAATTGCCATGGACCAAAAGTGCCTTTATGTCAGAATTGAAGTCACCACTTCCTCATCTATATTTAGGGATCTTTGATAATGGAAGAATGATCGGGTTTGTTGGCTCAAGGGCGTTCGGTTTAGATTGTCATATCACGAATATTGCTGTTCGACCGGCATATCAGCGTAAACGAATCGGTTCGCTGCTTATTGACGAAATCGAGAACTTTGCTATAATGAATCGCTGTGAGACGATGTCATTGGAAGTACGCATGAGTAATCAGGATGCGCAAAGACTTTATCGGAAATTAGGGTTTCAAGCAACGACGATCAAAAAAAGATATTACACTGAAACAAAAGAAGATGCGTTGGATATGATAAAAATTTTAGAAAATGAGTGAGATTAGTTGATTTGCAGAAAAAAAGATTTTGATGAAGCATATTTGGCAGAATGCGTATGGGCAATTAGCGAAAATGCTTATCCATATGGCTCACCTTGGACGAAGATGCAGTTTTTGACAGATATCCAACAGCCCCACACGGATTATCTGCTTTTAGTTGAAGATAACCAGATCTGTGGTTTTGTCGGGTATTCGAAAGTAATGGATGAAGTCGAAATCACGAATATCGCTGTTGCAGTTTCAGAACAAGGAAAAGGCTATGCACGGCATTTGCTACATCTGCTGATTGCGGAACAAATAAAAGATTCGCTGCATGTTTTTTTAGAAGTACGTCTGTCTAATGAAGCAGCAAGGAAACTTTATGAATCAGAAAAGTTCCGTATATTAGGTAAACGGAAATCATATTATCGCAATCCGACAGAAGATGCGATCATTATGAGCAGAAAGTTAAAAACGGAGACGATGAAATGAATGAAGAATTGATTCTGGCAATTGAATCAAGTTGTGATGAAACGAGTGTAGCGGTCGTTAGAAATGGAACAGAGATCTTATCTAACATCGTTGCTTCCCAAATAAACAGTCATAAACGTTTTGGCGGAGTGGTGCCTGAAGTAGCTAGCCGCCATCATGTAGAACAAATAACCTTATGCTTGGAAGATGCACTGGTAGAAGCTGGTGTATCGGCAGAAGATTTATCGGCAGTCGCTGTCACTTATGGGCCTGGACTCGTCGGCTCTTTGTTGATTGGTATTTCTGCAGCTAAGGCTTTTGCTTGGGCACACCAATTGCCGCTGATTCCTGTGAACCATATGGCAGGTCATATTTATGCCGCACGTCTGGTCAAACCATTCCAGTTTCCATTGATGGCACTTCTTGTTAGCGGAGGACATACAGAATTAGTCTATATGCAAGAAGATGGATCATATGAAATCATTGGGGAGACAAGAGATGACGCAGCAGGAGAAGCTTATGACAAAGTTGGAAGAGTATTAGGTCTTTCTTATCCAAGTGGAAAAGAAATCGATCAGCTAGCTCATCAAGGAAAAGATAATTATCATTTTCCACGAGCGATGATCCATGAAGATAATTATGATTTCAGTTTTAGTGGATTAAAAAGTGCATTTATCAATTTGGTGCATAATGCACAACAGCGTGGAGAAGATTTAGACAAAAATGATTTAGCAGCTAGCTTTCAAGCAAGTGTGATCGATGTATTGATTACTAAAACACTTCGAGCTTGTCAAAATTATCCAGTCAAGCAACTGGTTGTAGCTGGAGGTGTAGCGGCCAATCAAGGGTTGCGTGAAGGATTGCAAGCTGCTCTGTCAGCTAAACTCCCTGAAGTAGAATTAGTGATTCCGCCTCTGAGACTTTGTGGAGATAATGCTGCAATGATTGGAGCAGCAGCACATGTGGAAATGCAAAAAAGAAATTTTGCCAGCTATCAGTTAAATGCTGATCCAAGCTTGGTTTTATCTGAATAAATGAAAGAGAGTGTGAAAAAGCTGCCTTGCATCAAGTTATAAGAACAGCAAAGAAAAAACAGCTTCACATGTTTTTGACTTGGTTGAACTTATTACCGTAGATGCAAGCTTTTGAACACTATTTATTGTAATAAGGGTTGTGACAGATTTTTGTCACAACCCTATTTTTTGCCTATTTTTAATTGAATGTGTTATTTAAATTTATGAGATAACTTGTTTTAAAAATGTTTTATGCTGATATCTGTAATAAAAAATAGTTATTATATAAATTGTGTTCGTTTTTTTCCTGTGCTATGATTAATTCAATAAATCATAGGATTTATTCGTGTACATAGAAAGTCTGAATATAAAATGAAAAAAGAAAGTAGAGAGAATATGAAGAAAAAGAAAATAGCTGCCTCTCCGGTTCCTTTAGTTGCACTAGCTGATCAATCGATTACTGCCGAGAAATATCGAACGATCCGGTCCAATATCCAGTTTGCAGCGATTGATCGTGAATTGAAGACATTGGTCATCACTTCTTCCGGCCCAGATGAAGGGAAATCTATTACTGCCGCTAATCTAGCAGTAGTTTTTGCAAATAGTGGAAAACAGGTCTTACTTGTAGATGCCGATTTGAGGAAACCAACTGTAGCATTGTCTTTTCAATTGCCGCATAATGAAGGATTGAGTAATTTACTTAGTGAGCGTGAACGGATAGCGGACGATTACATAACTGAAACACATATAGAAAATCTTTGGATCTTGCCCAGTGGTCCAAAGCCGCCCAACCCTTCGGAAGTTTTAGGGACGAAAAGAATGGAAGAGATAATAGAGGAACTGATACTTGACTTTGATCTGGTCATCTTTGATATGCCTCCGGTAGCGACTGTAACGGATGCTCAAATCCTTGCAGCAAAAACGGATGGAACGCTACTTGTTGTCAGAGAAAGAAAGACAAAGAAACAAGAGTTGTTAAAAGCGAAAGAACTGTTGCAGATTGCAAAAGCAAATATATTAGGTGTAGTTTACAATGGAACAAAAAAAGAGAGTGATCTCACTTATTATTACCAATCATTTGAATAGACGAAACAAAAAGAAACAGCGCCCCCGATAAATATCAGGATCGCTGTTTCTTTTTGTCGCGTTATTCTCTCAAAGCTGGAGTAGTAGCGGTCTTACAGAAAGTAAAATGCTTTTTGTGATAATCTAACAGTCCTGAATCACGTAGTTGTTTGATTACTTGTCCAGCAGTTTCACGTGTCGTACCGCTATTCACTGCTAATTCTTTTAAGGTAATTGGATAAGGAATGGTGATATGGCCGTCTTCTGTTGGTACGCCAAGTTCTTCTTTCAAAATGAATAGATTTTGTTTCACTCGATCAAAAGCACTGGAGGTTAATCCAATTTGGATACGTAACTCATGTATTTCGACTACTTTAGAAATTTTTTGGATCATATAGATCAGTTGTTCAGGATTTTTTCGTGCTAATTTTTCATAGTAGGAAACAGGAAGATAGAAAGTTTCGATATCAGTCATCGCTTGAGCTGTATAAGTGTAGGTATCTTCTCCAAACATTCCTGACATAGGAAAAAGGTTATTGGTAGTCACGTAATCATAATAATAATAGGTGGCACTTTCATCGTAACGTTCTAAACGAACAAGTCCTTTGGTCAAGATATATAATCGTTGTCTAGGATCTCCATCATCAAAAAGGATTTGTCCTTTCTTATAGGAACGAAGAACAGTATGTTCCTTGATCTGTTGGAACTCTTCATCCGAGAAATGTTCAAAATCAGGTTGATATCTGAGTTTTGAAAAGTGAAAATCGATTTTATTAACACGCATTAAAAAGTCCTCTCCTTATTGTTCACTATAGTTATTGTTACTTTTTTTAAAGAATTTGTAAAGTTTTAACACATCTGGATTAAACATAAGTTTTAATACTTTACAAATAAAATTTGTTATTATGTAAAAAATATACATCTACATTGAATAATTTATTTTGAAGATAAGTATTTGTGTATAAAAAACAACAATAATACATATAGCAAACGCTAACAATATTAGTATAGTTTATTTTTTTGATTTATTCAAAAAAATTTTTTAGATGAATAAATATTTTTTTGGAAGTGTATACAGAATAAAAAATGAATAAATTACGCTTAAAATTAGAAAAACGTTTAATTATTTAATTATCGAATATTAATGTGAGGGATGTCTCATTTTGAATGAGACAAAATTATGAAAGTGATTACAAAAGGAGGCTATCCTATACATGTAATCAAAAAGAAGGAGGCAACACAACATGGATAAACCTATTCACGTTTTCTCTGAAATAGGGAAATTAAAGACAGTTTTACTGAAACGGCCTGGGCAAGAAGTGGAAAATTTGACACCAGATATTATGGATCGTCTGTTGTTCGATGATATTCCATATCTTCCGATTGCTCAAGAAGAGCATGACAACTTTGCAAAGACCTTGCAAAACGAAGGCGTCGAAACTCTTTACTTGGAAAAATTAGCAGCAGAAGCGATTGACGCAGGCAACGTCAAAGAACAATTCTTGAATAAAATGTTGGATGAATCTCATATCGCATCGAATGCAGTAAGAGATGGTCTTCATGAGTTCCTTCTATCAATGGAAACACAAGAAATGGTAGATAAAATCATGGCTGGGGTTCGTACAAAAGATATCGAAGTACGTTCTAGCAGCTTGTATGATCTTTCAGCAGACGACGACTATCCATTTTACATGGACCCAATGCCAAACTTGTACTTTACACGCGACCCTTCCGCATCAATGGGAAATGGAATGACCGTCAATAAGATGACTTTTGAAGCACGTCGTCGTGAATCGATGTTTACAGAATATATTTTGAAACATCATCCAAGATTTGCCAATAAAGGGATCGAAGTATGGTTGGATCGTGAAAATCCTGATCATATCGAAGGTGGAGATGAATTAATCTTAAGCGACAAAGTAGTAGCAGTTGGGATTTCTCAACGAACAAATGCAAAAGCTTTAGAAAAATTAGCACGCCATCTATTCGCAAAAAATTCAGGATTTGAAAAAGTATTAGCAATCAAAATCCCGAACAACCGTGCAATGATGCATCTGGACACCGTATTCACAATGGTAGATCATGACAAATTCACTATCCATCCAGCAATCCAAAGTAAAGACGGTAAGATGGATGTCTTTACGATCGAACCAGATGGTGATGATATCAAGATCACTCATTCAGATAACTTACACGAAACGATGAAAGCTGCTCTTGGATTAGATGATCTTGTATTGATTCCAACTGGTAATGGGGATGAGATCGTTGCCCCTAGAGAACAATGGAATGACGGATCCAATACATTGGCAATCGCTCCAGGTGTCGTAGTCACTTACAATCGGAATTACGTATCGAACGAATTGCTTCGTAGCTATGGTATCAAAGTGTTGGAAATCAATTCTAGTGAATTGTCACGAGGTCGTGGCGGTCCACGTTGTATGAGCCAACCACTTGTCCGTGAAGACTTGAAGTAGTTTATAACCTGACGACAGTCTTACTGTCAGCTGTCGTCAGGATTTCCTCTTTAATCTTAAATAAAAACAATCTAAAGGAGAATGTTTAATATGAAAGAATCAGTATTCCAAGGAAGAAGTTTATTAGCAGAAAAAGATTTTACAAAAGAAGAGTTACAATATTTGATCGATTTTTCAGAACACTTGAAAGACTTGAAAAAACGTGGGATCCCACATCACTATCTAGAAGGAAAAAATATCGCACTTTTATTTGAAAAAACATCTACACGTACTCGTTCTGCATTTACCACTGCAGCAATCGATCTAGGTGCACATCCTGAATACCTAGGTGCAAATGACATCCAATTAGGTAAAAAAGAATCAACAGAAGATACAGCTAAAGTGTTAGGTCGTATGTTTGACGGAATCGAATTCCGTGGATTCAGTCAAAAAATGGTAGAGGAACTAGCAGAATTCTCTGGCGTTCCAGTTTGGAATGGTTTGACTGACGAATGGCATCCAACACAAATGATCGCTGACTTTTTAACTATCCAAGAAAACTTTGGAACTGTAGAAGGTATCACTGTTGCATACTGTGGAGATGGTCGAAACAATATGGCTAACTCTTTATTAGTAACAGGTGCAATTTTGGGAGCAAACATGCGTATTGTTGCACCAAAAGAATTACAACCTGAAGAAGAAATCGTCAAAATGGCAGAAGGTTTTGCTGAAAAATCAGGGGCACAATTGATGATTACCGACGATGTTGATAAAGGTGTAGACGGAGCAGACGTGCTTTATTCTGATGTATGGGTATCAATGGGTGAAGAAGATAAATTTGAAGAACGGATCAAATTGTTGAAACCTTACCAAATCAATATGGAAATGGTAGAAAAAACACACAATACAGATCGTTTGATCTTCTTGCACTGCTTACCAGCTTTCCATGATACAAACACTGTTTACGGTGAACAAATGAAAGAACGCTTTGGCATCACTGAAATGGAAGTAACAGATGAAGTATTCCGCAGCAAATATGCTCGTCAATTTGACCAAGCAGAAAATCGTATGCATTCAATCAAAGCAATCATGGCAGCAACATTAGGTAACTTGTTTATCCCTCGCGTTTAAGCATAACCACATTCATCTCACGAAAAAACGAGTCAGCATTGAGGGAAAATCACAAAACGCTGGCTCGTTTTGTTATCTAGAAAATTCAGGAGAACTGAAGAAAGGACGAATGAAATGGTCAAACGAAAAGTAGTTGTCGCTTTAGGAGGCAATGCCATCTTGTCTACGGATGCAAGTGCAAAAGCCCAACAAGAAGCGTTAACGGAAACAGCAAAGTATTTAGTGAAATTTATCGAACAAGGAGATGAACTAATCATCTCTCACGGAAATGGTCCGCAAGTCGGCAACCTATTGATTCAGCAGCAAGCTGCTGATTCTGAGAAAACACCAGCAATGCCTTTAGATACATGTGTCGCAATGACGGAAGGGTCAATCGGCTACTGGCTCCAAAACGCGATGGGTGAAGTACTGAAGGAAAAAGGGATCGATAAAGATGTAGTTTCTTTAGTCACTCAAGTTATTGTGGATGAAAATGATCCTTCCTTCAAAAATCCAAGTAAACCAGTCGGCCCATTCTACACGGAAGAAGAAGCGAAAGAACAAATGAATGCTGATTCTACTGTGACATTCAAAGAAGACGCTGGACGTGGATGGAGAAAAGTAGTCGCTTCCCCTAAACCAATCTCGATCAAAGAAGCACGTGTCATCGAAACGCTAGTCGAACAAGGAGTTATCACGGTGTCTGTCGGCGGTGGCGGGATTCCTGTTGTAGAAACAGCGACCGGATTAGAAGGGCGAGAAGCCGTGATCGATAAAGATTTTGCTTCAGAAAAATTAGCCGAAATCATCGATGCAGATTTGCTCATCGTATTGACAGGTGTAGACAATGTGTATGTCAATTACCAAAAACCGGATCAAAAGAAACTAGAAACTGTTACTGTTTCAGAAATGAAACAATACATTGATGAAAAACAGTTCGCTCCAGGAAGCATGCTTCCGAAAGTAGAAGCAGCCATTGCATTTGTTGAAGCAAAACCGAACGCTAAGGCAATCATCACTTCTTTAGAAAATATCGAAAATCTTTTAGCTTCTGAAGAAGGAACGATTATCGTAGCTGATTAATTTGTTAAGTCTTTCGTATTTACGAAATGATTTATAACTATCCAGGTGGTATTTCTTCTCCTTTAGGCCATCTGGATTGTTTTTTTTATTAGAAACGACTAGCCTTTCGTTTTTTTTTTCTGATATAATTCAAGAAAGTTTAATAAGATTAAGATTTGTTGAACAAGAGAGTACTTGTATCATTCTTGGCTAGCGAATTCGGAAGTGGTGGAAGCCGAATGAAGGAGATACAACGAAGCGCACTTGGAGAATTCTGTTTTAAACAGACGGTCGTCTACCGATATCAGATGGAGCTGGTCCTTTTTTTAGGACAATTGGAGTGGTACCGCGGGAAATCTCGTCTCTAATGATGGCATACTAAGTATGTCGTCATTAGAGATTTTTTTTGTTGAACAAATAAGAGAGTATTTTAGGAGGAATAAAGATGAATAATAAAGATCTTGTCGCTAAAGCCGTCTATGACGTTGTCAAAGACGATTTGACACTTGAACAAGTCGAACAATTACTAGAAAATCCAAAATCAGCCGAACACGGGGATGTGGCATTTCCAGCCTTTTCATTAGCAAAAGTTTACCGAAAAGCGCCACAGCAAATCGCTGCAGATTTAGCAGAAAAAATCGACTCTGCCAACTTTGAAAAAATCGAAGTGGTTGGACCTTACTTGAACTTTTTCATGAATAAAGAACTTATCAGCAAAAAAGTTTTGCAAACAGTAGTGAAAGAAAAAGAACATTATGGGGACAGCAATATCGGGAATCAAGGAACCGTACCGATCGATATGTCTTCTCCAAATATTGCAAAACCAATCTCAATGGGACATTTACGTTCGACAGTTATCGGTAATTCGATTGGCTTCATTATGGAAAAAATCGGATACCAGCCAATCCGCATCAATCATTTAGGTGACTGGGGCACGCAATTCGGAAAACTGATTGTTGCTTACAAAAAATGGGGTTCAGAAGAAGCGGTCAAAGCAGAGCCAATCAATGAACTGCTTCGTTTGTATGTCCAATTCCATGAAGTAGCTGAAACAGAACCGGAATTAAATGAAGAAGCTCGTGCTTGGTTCAAACGTCTAGAAGAAGGCGATGAAGAAGCTATCCAATTGTGGCAATGGTTCCGTGATGAATCGATGAAAGAATTCAACAAAATCTATGATCTACTGGAAGTACAGTTTGATTCATTGAACGGTGAAGCTTTCTATAATGACAAAATGGATGAAATCGTCGAACTTTTAGAAGAAAAACATTTGCTGAACGAAGATAAAGGTGCGGAGATCGTTGACCTTTCTGCTTACGACTTGAATCCAGCATTAATCAAGAAATCAGATGGCGCGACACTATACATCACACGTGACTTAGCTGCCGCATTGTATCGTAAACGTACCTATGACTTCAAACAATCTCTATATGTAGTAGGGAATGAACAAAGTTATCATTTCAAACAATTGAAAGCTGTCTTGAAGGAAATGGGCTTTGACTGGTCTGACGACATGCACCATATCCCATTTGGTTTGATCACACAAGGTGGTAAAAAATTATCAACTCGTAAAGGAAAAATCGTCTTACTAGAAGAAGTATTGAATGAAGCAATCCAATCTGCTAAAGAGCAGATCAGCGAGAAAAACCCTGATTTAGAAAACAAAGATGTTGTAGCTAAACAAGTAGGGGTTGGGGCAGTCATCTTCCATGATTTGAAAAACGATCGTCTCAATACATTTGACTTCAACTTAGAAGAAGTTGTTCGTTTTGAAGGAGAAACTGGACCTTATGTGCAATATACACATGCTCGTGCAGTCAGTCTGTTGGAAAAAGCAGGATTCGTCCCTTCAGAAACAGCAGACTATGCGTTGAATGACGATATCAGCTGGGAAGTAGTCAAATTGGTTCAAAAATATCCTGAAACAGTCTTATCCGCTGGGGAAAAATATGAACCTTCAGTGATTGCGAAACATGCAATCAAATTAGCACAGGCATTCAACAAATACTATGCTCATACGAAGATTTTAGCTGACGATGAACAAAAAGAAGCACGCTTAGCTTTAGTGTATGCAGTGACTGTATTATTGAAAGAAGATCTTCGTTTGCTAGGACTTCATGCACCAGATAAGATGTAAGAAAAAAGAATGTGAAATCAGTGTTCAGCTCCGAGTCACAAGGAACAATTTCAAAA
>NZ_KV815632.1:76385-152739 GCF_001814285.1 Enterococcus sp. HMSC076E04
ACCGAGGAGTTGGCAGGAGAACACCGTTTATTCGCAATAAGGGCTGTGACAATATTTTTGTCACAGCTCTTATTTTGTATAAAAGTCATTCTGGATTCTTGTCAGCGCACAAAATGTACTCTGTTAACTCCTTCAAGTTATTTACGCAAAGATCAGCACCAGCTTGTTGGAATCTAAGTGCAACAGACTGTTTTAAGCGATCTTTTTCCTCCATCTCTATTTGTTGGTATGCATCATATGAAAGTCCCATCAGCGAACTACCTTCAATCACACCTACTGTAAACACCCCAGCATTTTTCCCTTCTTGGATATCTGAGACCGTATCTCCGACTTTGATTACTTCATCAACTGACTTGTTTTTGAAATATTGTATATTTTTATGAATCATATAAGGAAATGGTCGTCCATATCCTTCGACGTCTTCAGAAGTTGCCATGAAGTCTGGTGAATAGCCTTCTTTTTTTGCGGTTTCTGCTACGATTGCCATCATAGGAGCAGTAAATCCAGTCGTGGAACCAATATTGATCCCAGCGCTTCTCAACTGTTCGATCGTTTCCAATGTGTCGGGTTTCAAGGTAGAATGTTGGGCCAAATCTTTAAACAGATAATGTTCAAATTGCTGATACAATTCCTCCACCTCTTTTTCCTGAGGTAGTTGTCCTTGAATCGCTATCCATTGTTCTTTGACAGAAGGGAGGGAAAGAAGCTGTTGGATATGATCCCATTTTAATTTTCCCATCGGTTCGCGGATCTCTTTGTCAGTCAGTTGGATCCCTTTTTCTAGAAAAGCATTTCTAAAAGCGTGGACAGGAGCCATACAGCCAAAGTCCACAGTTGTTCCTGCCCAATCAAAAATTACAGTTTTAATCATTAATGTTCTCCTTATAGTCTTTGATAATTGCTGTCAGTTCTAAAATGTCTTCTGGATAAATCTCGCCAATATTACCGATACGAAAACATTCATGATCGCTGATTTTCCCAGGATAGATCACAAATCCGTTTTGTTTTAAATGCTGATAGAAATGATTGAAATCAAATCGCCAGTCTTTAGGGTAAAGAAAAGAGGTAATGAATGGCCCCTGATACTCTTGGATGAAAGGCTGGAACCCCATCTCTGTCATTTTTTGTCGTAGCACATGATTATTGGCGAGATAACGTGAATATCGAGTTTCAATCCCTCCTTCTAGCTCTAGTTCCTTTAATGCCTGTTGAAAAGCCAAAACCGTATGAGTAGGGGAAGTGAAACGCCATTTGCCATTCTCGTTTTCCATCACGCGGTACTGGTCATACAAATCAAGTGACAAACTTCGACTCGCATTTTTTCGCTTTTCTAGTTCCACTTTATTAGCAAGTACAAAAGAAAAACCTGGAACACCTTGAATACATTTATTTGAGCTAGAAATCAAAAAATCGATCCCTAGTTCCGCTACATGAATCGGTATCCCACCAAAGCTAGACATCGCATCTACTATGAACAAAAGATCTCTTTCCTGTGTGACAGCAGCAATTTCTTCCAAATCATTTAAAATACCGGAAGTAGTCTCGCTATGGACCATTGCAAGTGCGGAGATAGACGGATTCTCTTCAATCAACTGTGTAATCATATATGCTTGGGGGATTTGGTGTTCAGGTACTTCATAAACTGCATAGTTTAGTTGCAGACATTTGCACATGGCAATCATTCGTTGACCGTATGCGCCATTTGAACAAATCAGTAAAGTATCTTCTGGTCTGATCACAGAACTTAAAACAGATTCTACCCCAAAGGAGCCGCTGCCTTGCATCAAGACCGTTGTGTATAGTTCTTCCGGTACTTGAGCAAGCTCCAGCAATTTTTTTCTTATCCATTGTGTCATCTCTTTGTATTCTTGATCCCAGGTACAATGATCGGTCAGCATCGCTTTTTTCACTGTTTCAGAAGTCGTTAATGGTCCAGGCGTTAATAATTTATACATGCGATTTCCTTTCATTTCTTTTTTATTGACATACACAAAGAGCAAGACTCTGCTCTTGCTAACATCCAATATAAATGATGAGTATTGTGATTTAATCAAAGTTATGAAAAGTTTAAATAAAAACTGATGTATTTTTGTAAAGAGTGTAAAGGTTTATTTAACAAGGAAAATATTGAAAATAAAAAAACACGCATTCCTTATTAGGAACACGTGTTCTGATTAAAAAAGTGATACTTCAGTCGGATGGTGAAGAAATTCTTCTACTCGTTTTGCATCCTCCTCATTTTCTGAGATGATCATGATCGTATCAAATCCAGCAATCGTACTGACGATAGGAGGAGGCTTGATCTCATCTAAAACAGATGCAAATAAATGAGCATTGTCTGGCAAGGTATTAACGATTGTCAAAAAGTGGACTCGTTCGACTTTCAACACAATGTCTTCAATCATTTGAATCAGCCGATCCTCTTCTTCAGTCTTAGTATCAGGAGTACCTTTTTCGCGAAACAACACAAAGCGGGAAATACCGTTTTCATCAGGTGCTTTCACGATTTTCAGATCACGTATATCTCGAGAAATCGTTGCTTGCGTTGCGGTAACGCCATAATGCCCAAGTTTGTTTAATAGTTCTTCTTGCGTACGGATCGGGAATTCTTCAATGACTTGTTTAATCAGCAAATGTCTTTGAGCTTTGCGCATTTTCTTTCTCCTTTACGAAAGATTTCACATGTATCATAACAAAAAAAAGAAGGATTGCCCAATAATATTCGTCTTTTATATCTAAAATTATTTTATGGAAAAAAGAGAATAAAGAAACAAAGAGAAATCTACTGTTTTTCTTGAATTCTTTTTGTCTTTCAGGTAAACTATTGAATGTTGAGCAGAAAAGTACATTTGCTCTTGCGATACGGATCTTTTGTCTGTATAATAGCTGAGGGTGCTTTATGCATCAGCAAATCCACATTCTTATTGGATTGTCGGTAGGTGCTTGAAAAAGTTTGCCGGCAAGGTAGAAGATAAGAAGAGGGAAAATAAAACCAAATCGGAGGAAACAAACATGGCAGTAATTTCTATGAAACAATTACTAGAAGCCGGCGTACACTTTGGTCACCAAACTCGTCGCTGGAACCCAAAAATGAAGAAATATATCTTCACAGAAAGAAACGGAATCTACATCATTGACTTACAAAAAACAGTTAAATTAGTAGATGCAGCTTATGATTACATGAAGAGCGTTGCTGAAGAAGGCGGCGTAGCATTATTCGTAGGTACAAAAAAACAAGCACAAGAAGCAATCAAAGAAGAAGCAACTCGTGCAGGACAATACTTCGTTAACCATCGTTGGTTAGGCGGAACATTGACAAACTGGGATACTATCCAAAAACGTATCAGCCGTTTGAAACAAATCAATGCAATGGAAGAAGATGGAACTTTTGAAGTTCTACCTAAAAAAGAAGTTGCTGGTTTGAACAAAGAACGCGAACGTCTTGAAAAATTCTTAGGCGGTATCGCTGATATGCCAAGAATCCCAGATGTAATGTACATCGTTGACCCACGTAAAGAACGTATTGCTGTTCAAGAAGCACACAAATTAAATATCCCAATCGTAGCTATGGTTGATACAAACTGCGATCCAGATGAAATCGACGTAGTAATCCCTTCAAACGACGATGCAATTCGTGCTGTTAAATTGATTACTTCAAAAATGGCTGATGCTTTCATCGAAGGAAACCAAGGTGAAGATCAAGTAGTTGAAGAAGATTTCACAGAAGAAAACACAGCAACATCAATCGAAGAAATCGTAGATGTTGTTGAAGGCGACAATTCTTCAGCAGAATAATTTTGAATGATGGAGCTGTTTCAAAGGCTGGGCGACAAGCCTCACTCTCCTTTGAAGCAGCTTTTTTTAAAAAGAACACACACAGGAGGAGTTAAACATGGCAGACGTTACAGCTAAAATGGTAAAAGAACTACGCGAAATGACTGGCGTAGGAATGATGGATGCGAAAAAAGCATTAGTTGAAGTAGAAGGCGATATGGAAAAAGCAGTTGATCTTTTACGTGAAAAAGGAATGGCAAAGGCTGCAAAGAAAAATGACCGCATTGCCGCTGAAGGATTAGCTTCAGTTGCTGTGAAAGGTAACACTGCAGCAATCGTTGAAGTAAACTCAGAAACAGACTTTGTATCTAAAAATGAAATGTTCCAAGACTTAGTAAAAGAAATCGCAGAACTTGTTGCTGAAAATAAACCAGCAGACATGGAAGCTGCAATGAAAATCAAAACAGATAAAGGAACGATTGAATCTGACTTGATCGAAGCAACTCAAGTTATCGGAGAAAAAATCAGCTTCCGTCGCTTTGAAGTTGTAGAAAAAGACGACAATGCTGCATTTGGCGGATACTTGCATATGGGTGGACGTATTGCTGTATTGACTGTTCTAGACGGAACAACAGATGAAACAGTTGCAAGAGACGTAGCTATGCACGTAGCAGCTATCAATCCTCGCTATGTAAACGAATCACAAATTCCAGAAGCTGAATTAGAACATGAAAAAACTGTTCTTACAGAACAAGCATTGAATGAAGGCAAACCAGCGAATATCGTTGAAAAAATGGTAGAAGGACGCTTGAAGAAATTCAAAGCAGAAATCGCTTTGGTTGACCAACCATTCGTTAAAGATCCTGATATGACTGTTGAAAAATACGTTGCTTCAAAAGGCGCAACTGTTAAAACATTCGTACGTTTCGAAGTTGGCGAAGGTATCGAAAAACGCGAAGATAACTTTGTAGAAGAAGTTATGAGCCAAGTGAAAAAATAATTCTGTTGAATGACAGACGGGAACGCACGCTTTGTGCGCTCCCTTTTTTTAAGCAAAACAAGAAAAACCAGGCTTAGCGTGTCGAAATCATCTAAGTATGGTAAAATGGCAATAGAAAATATTGGAGGAATGAACATGGTCACACCGAAATATCAGCGTGTAGTCTTAAAATTGAGTGGAGAAGCTTTAGCTGGGGATGCAGGATTTGGAATCAAACCACCAGTAATCAAAGAAATCATCCAAGAAATCAAAGAAGTTCACGAACTGGGCGTTGAAATGGCAATCGTTGTGGGCGGCGGAAATATCTGGCGCGGACAAATCGGAGCACAAATGGGTATGGAACGCGCTCAAGCTGATTACATGGGTATGTTAGCTACAGTTATGAATGCCTTAGCTTTACAGGATACGTTGGAAAACGTGGGTGTACCGACACGCGTGCAAACTTCGATTGAAATGCGTCAAATCGCAGAGCCATACATTCGCCGTAAAGCAGAACGTCATTTAGAAAAAGGACGGATTGTTATTTTTGCGGGCGGTACCGGCAACCCGTACTTCTCGACAGATACAACGGCAGCATTACGCGCAGCAGAAATCGGCGCAGATGTTATCCTGATGGCTAAAAACAATGTAGACGGTGTTTATTCTGCTGATCCGAAAGTAGATGCAAATGCAGTGAAATTTGAAGAACTGACTCATCTGGAAGTGATTGCTAAAGGATTACAAGTCATGGATTCAACTGCAAGTTCACTAAGCATGGATAATGACATTCCATTGCTTGTCTTCAATTTAAATGAACACGGAAATATTCGCCGGGCAATCTTAGGCGAAAATATCGGAACGACTGTAAGGGGGAAATAAAAATGGCAGATGCAATTATGACAGAAGCAAAAGAAAAAATGAAAAAAGCAGCACAAAATCTTCAACGTGAACTTGGGCAAATCCGCGCAGGCCGCGCGAATGCTAGCCTTTTGGATCGAATCACTGTGAATTATTACGGTGCACCAACTCCATTGAACCAAATGGCGTCAATCCAAATCCCAGAAGCACGTGTTTTAATGATCACGCCTTTTGACAAGAGCATTCTTCAAGATGTTGAAAAAGCTATTATGGCAAGTGATATCGGAATCAGTCCTACCAATGATGGAAATGTTATTCGTTTGGTTATCCCGCAACTGACAGAAGAACGCAGAAAAGAATTAGCTAAAGATGTGAAAAAAGAAGCAGAAAATGCAAAAATCGCGATTCGTAACATCCGTCGTGATGCGATCGACGAATATAAAAAACAACAAAAAAATGGTGACATTACCGAAGATGATTTGCGCGGACTAGAAAAAGACGTACAAACATTGACAGATAACAGCATTAAAGAAGTAGATAAGATCGCTGCTGATAAAGAAAAAGAATTATTGGAAGTTTAATAAAACCATAAAAACAGAGGGGCGGATCATTCCGTTTCCTCTGTTTTTATTTATGTTTCTTTTATTTAAAGATTAAAAAAAGAAAAAATTATTCAGTTTTTAAATAAAAAAACAATGATTTCATAGGAAAAACGTTTAGATATTGCTATAATACTTAAGATAGTGGGAATCTTTTAAGTATAGGAGGAAAAAGAATGTTACGTTTTTTTCCGCAAAAAAACAAATATATTCAAGAAAAAAGCGAATTTCAATTTAATGCCGATGGACCAATTCCTCAACACGTTGCCATCATCATGGACGGCAATGGTCGTTGGGCGCAAAACCGGCGTTTGCCAAGAGTCGCTGGTCATAAAGAAGGTATGGAAACAGTAAAGAAAGTTACAAAGAAAGCATCAAGGCTTGGAGTGAAAGTATTGACGCTTTATGCTTTTTCGACTGAAAACTGGAAGCGACCAAAAGATGAAGTAAGTTTTCTCATGCAACTACCTGTCGACTTTTTTGATACGTTCGTACCAGAATTGATCAAAGAAAACGTCAAAGTCCATGTCATGGGGTATGAGAACGTGTTACCAGAACATACGCAAGACGCTGTAAAACGTGCAATTGAGCAAACAAAAGACAATACCGGAATGGTGTTAAACTTTGCTTTGAATTACGGAAGTAGAGCAGAAATCGTGACTGCAGTCCAAAACATTGCTGAAGAAGTAGCAAAGGGAGAAATACAGGCAGAAGAAATCGATGATGAAGTGATTGCCAACCATCTAATGACAGGTTTCTTGCCCAAAGAATTACAAGATCCTGAGTTGATGATCCGTACAAGCGGAGAAGAGCGGATCAGTAATTTTCTGTTATGGCAGATTGCATATAGTGAATTGTATTTTACAAAAGCACTTTGGCCTGATTTTGACGGTGCGCATCTTGAAGAAGCAATTGCCTCTTATCAAAATCGAGATCGTCGATTCGGCGGTGTAAAAAAAACAGAAAATGAGAAAGGGGATCAGTCATGAAACAACGCGTAATCACAGCAGCCGTGGCGCTTGTCTTGTTTATTCCGATTATATGGATTGGGGGCATAGCGGTTGAGCTTACCGCAGCAGTCTTAGCTGTGGTAGGAGTTTATGAGCTTTTCCGGATGAAAGGATTGACTCTCCTAAGTTTTGAAGGAGTTTTATCCGCTATTGGTGCAGTGCTCCTTGTCTTGCCAAAAGAAAGATGGTTCTTCTTTCTTCCAGAGAACGTCAGTACATTTATGCTATTTTATCTTATCGTTATGATCCTTTTAGGGACGTCAGTTATTTCTAAAAATACGTATACGATTGATGAAGCAGGTTTCCCAGTACTTGTCAGTTTGTATGTAGGAATAGGCTTCCAGAATTTCGTCAATGCACGAACAGAAAGTTTAGCTGTTTTGATTTTTGGTCTGTTTATTGTTTGGGCAACTGATATTGGTGCTTATATGGTTGGCCGTCGTTATGGACAACACAAGTTAAGTCCGGATATTTCACCGAACAAAACGATTGAAGGTGCGCTAGGCGGGATCGGAAGTGCTGTTGTAGTCGCATTTCTTTATTTATTGCTATACCCAGCAAAAGAACTATTCAATCATGGTATGTTTGTCATGCTTCTGATGACGATTATTTTTTCGGCAGTCGGACAATTTGGCGATTTGGTCGAATCAGCAATCAAACGCCATTATGATGTGAAAGACTCAGGAAATATCTTACCGGGCCACGGAGGAATCTTAGACCGTTTCGATAGCTTGCTGTTTGTATTCCCTATCATGCATTTATTTGGCATTATTTAGTAAGTATACCTGCGTTTCTTTGTGATTTTCATAAAAGACGCAGGTTTTTGTTTCTCATTTTATTGATACTATTGGTGTCTTAGGTATACTATGGTAAAATTATAGTGTTTTAACGTTGTTTAAAAAAACACACAAAAAACAAGTAAAGGAGAAAAAAGCTATGAAAACGATACTAACATTTATCATTGTTTTTGGTATATTAGTGATTGTTCATGAGTTTGGTCATTTCTTCTTTGCGAAACGATCAGGAATCCTCGTTCGCGAATTTGCTATCGGTATGGGTCCGAAAATTTATGGGCATCAAGCAAAAGACGGGACAACATATACGCTTCGCCTATTACCTATTGGCGGTTATGTTCGAATGGCAGGCAATGGGGATGATGAAACAGAAATGGCACCAGGTATGCCTCTTTCTCTTTTACTAAATTCTGACGGCATCGTAGAGAAGATAAATTTAAGTAAGAAAATCCAATTGACAAATGCTATCCCGATGGAATTGAGCCGTTATGATTTAGAAGATGAGCTGACTATCACTGGTTATGTGAATGGGGATGAAACAGAAGTAGTGACCTATCCTGTCGATCACGATGCGACGATTATTGAAACCGACGGAACAGAAATCAGAATTGCACCAAAAGATGTACAGTTCCAATCGGCTAAACTGTGGCAGCGTATGCTGACCAATTTTGCCGGTCCGATGAATAACTTTATCTTGGCAATCGTGTTATTCATTATTCTTGCATTCATGCAAGGCGGTGTTCAAGTGACAAATACTAATCGTGTAGGAGAGATTATCCCTAATGGTGCTGCGGCAGAAGCAGGCTTAAAAGAAAATGATAAGGTAGTTAGTGTGGACGGTAAAGAAATCCACTCTTGGAACGATTTGACAACAGTCATCACGAAAAATCCAGGTAAAACATTAGATTTTGAGATCGAACGAGAAGGTAAGATGCAATCTGTCGAAGTGACACCGAAATCTGTAGAGTCAAATGGCGAAAAAGTTGGCCAACTTGGCATACAAGCCCCAATGAATACAGGTTTTATGGATAAGATCATCGGCGGAACACGTCAAGCTTTTAGCGGTTCATTGGAAATTTTCAAAGCCTTAGGATCACTGTTTACAGGTTTTAGTTTAGATAAATTAGGCGGACCTGTTATGATGTACCAATTGTCTTCAGAAGCAGCAAACCAAGGTGTAACAACTGTTATTGGTTTGATGGCGCTTCTTTCAATGAACCTGGGAATCGTCAATCTGCTTCCAATCCCTGCCTTAGATGGTGGGAAATTAGTGTTGAATATTTTTGAAGGGATTCGTGGGAAACCATTAAGTCAAGAAAAAGAAGGAATATTGACATTAGCTGGCTTTGGATTTTTAATGTTGTTGATGGTGCTAGTTACATGGAACGATATTCAACGATTCTTTTTCTAGAAAAAGTTGACAAATAGGGTATAATAACAAACGATAACTATTTTGAGGAAATAAAGGAGTATATAGAATGAGACAATCAAAAATGTTGATTCCAACATTACGTGAAGTTCCAAATGATGCAGAAGTATTAAGTCATCAAATCTTGCTAAGAGCTGGATATATCCGTCAAGTATCAGCGGGTATCTATTCTTATCTGCCATTAGCAAATCGTGTGTTAGAAAAGCTGAAACGTATCATGCGGGAAGAATTTGAAAAAATCGGTGCGGTAGAGATGCTGATGCCTGCCATCTTACCAGCAGAACTTTGGGAAGAGTCAGGACGTTATGAAACATATGGCCCAAACTTGTATCGTTTCAAGGACCGTAATGATCGAAAAATGATTCTTGGACCAACTCACGAAGAAACTTTCACTGATTTGATGCGTAATGAAATCAATTCGTATAAGAAATTACCTTTGAATCTTTATCAAATCCAACCTAAGTATCGTGACGAAAAACGTCCTCGTTTTGGTTTGCTTCGCGGACGTGAGTTTATCATGAAAGATGCGTATTCTTTCCATGCAACAGAAGAAAGTTTAGACGAAACATATAAAGATTATGAAAAAGCCTATACCGAAGTCTTCAAGCGTTGCGGTTTGGAATTTCGTTCGATCATCGGAGACGGTGGCGCAATGGGCGGAAAAGACTCAAAGGAATTCATGGCGATCTCAGAGATTGGGGAGGATACGATCTGTTATTCGACTGAAAGTGATTATGCTGCAAACTTGGAGATGGCTACAAGCTACTATGTATCAAAAAAATCGCATGAAACACAGCTTGAATTAGAGAAAGTAGCTACACCTAACGTAAAATCAATTGATGAAGTAGCAGATTTCTTTTCTGTTGAACCTCAAAAAATTATCAAGTCTGTATTGTTCATTGCGGATGAACAACCTGTCCTTGTTTTGGTACGCGGAGACCATGAAGTCAATGACGTAAAACTGAAAAACTATCTATCTGCTGACTTTTTAGAAGAAGCGACGGAAGAAGAAGCACAAAAATATCTAGGTGCTGAGTTTGGTTCTGTCGGACCAATCGGTGTTTCAGATGACGTAAAAGTATACGCAGACCGTTATGTCCAAGATTTAGCGAATGCCATTACTGGAGCGAACGAAACAGGATTCCACTATAAAAATGTGAATCCAGAACGCGATTTCACTGTGCTTTCTTATGAAGATCTTCGTTTTGTACAAGAAGGCGATCCTTCACCAGACAACAACGGTGTTCTTGCCTTTACACGAGGAATCGAAATCGGACATATCTTCAAAATTGGCACTCGTTACAGTGAATCTATGGGAGCAACCGTTCTAGACGAAAACGGACGGGAAAAATTTGTGATTATGGGCTGTTATGGTATCGGTGTGAGCCGTTTATTATCAGCAATCGTAGAACAACATTCAGATGAACAAGGAATCAATTGGCCAAAAGGAATTGCGCCATTTGATCTGCATATCGTCCAAATGAATCTAAAAGACGAATACCAAACAAACTTGACGAATGAACTAGAAGAAGCGATGACAAAAGCTGGCTATGAAGTACTGGTTGATGACAGAAATGAACGCGCAGGAGTGAAATTCGCGGATTCTGATTTGATTGGCTGTCCAATCAGAATTACTGTCGGTAAAAAAGCAGTGGATGGAATCGTAGAAGTGAAAATCAAGAAAACTGGCGAAATGGTTGAAGTACGTAAAGAAGAATTGGCGAATACTTTACCAATCCTCTTGAACCAAGGCGAATAATAAGCGTTAAAACACAGAAAAGTAAAATAGCTGGATCAGCTGTTTTTGACAACCTGATGTTTCGCTTTTAAAATTGGAACTGTGATGTGAATCACAGTTCCAATTTTTTAATGTAAAACTCAGAAAAAACGAGTATACTAAAAGGTACTGAAAAAGAAGAGGATACGATGTAATCAATTGCATAGTTTCTCATCAGAAAGGGCGTATATCTTTGTCAGAAAAACGAGATTTATTTGAAAAACTGTTGGAACAAATCCAACTAGAGGAAGCAGAAAAAAATCATCCACTGCTTACTGCTGGTGAAATGGATAGTGTAGTGGTCCATCGTAAATCGCGTTTATGGGAATTTACGCTGCATTTTTCTAAAATTTTGCCTATTATGCTGTATCGGTCATTGGCTCAGCATCTGACTGTCGCTTTTAAAGAGATTGCACAAGTCAAATTGAACATCTTAGCAGATGACCAGACATTCGATGAACAGCTCTTGCAAGATTACTGGGCCCAAGCTTTGGAAAATCAGCAATGCGATACACCACTAGCACAGCAAGTATTGAAAACGCAAGTACCTGTGATAAAAGATCGTAAAGTCATCTTGCCAATCGACAGTACAGGGGCTATTTCATATTTGAAACAGCAATACTTACCGTTAGTAGAAGAGTTGTTCGTCAGTTACGGATTCCCGAAATTTCGTATCGAACCAGAAGTGGATGAGCAGCAAGCGGAACGTGTATTGAAACTTTTTGAAGAACGTAAACAAGAACAGGCAGAAGCCTTTATGAAGCAAGCAGCTGAAAGTCTAGTTGTTCATGAGCAAAAGAAAAAAGAAAGAAAAGAACAGTCACCAGCTCTTGAAGGACCCATCCAGCTAGGACGAAATATTCCAGCAGATGAGCCCACAACACCAATGATCAATATCGTCGAAGAAGAACGGCGAGTCACTCTTGAAGGGTATGTGTTCGATAAAGAAGTCAGAGAACTACGCTCAAAACGCAAGATCTTGACTTTGAAAATCACAGATTATACTTCATCATTTATCGTCAAAAAATTCTCAAATGGCGAAAAAGATGAACAGATATTTGATGCGATCAGTGTCGGCAGTTGGCTAAAGGTACGTGGAAGTATCCAAGAAGATACGTTTGTCCGTGATTTGGTCATGAATGCCCAAGATATCGTTGAAGTCAAACATACCCCTCGTAAAGATTATGCTCCTGAAGGGGAAAAACGGGTAGAACTTCATGTTCACAGCAATATGAGTACGATGGATGCAACGAATAGCATTTCTGATCTGGTGGCACAAGCAGGAAAATGGGGACACCGTGCCATCGCCATTACAGACCATGGTGGCGCACAAGCCTTTCCAGAAGCTCATAGTGCCGGGAAAAAAGCAGGCGTGAAAATCTTATACGGTGTGGAAGCGAATGTCGTAGATGATGGTGTACCTATTGCTTATAATGATGCGCATGAAGCATTGAACGAAGCCACATATGTCGTATTTGACGTGGAAACGACAGGATTGTCTGCGGTATACGATACCATTATCGAGCTCGCTGCAGTCAAAATGTACAAAGGAAATGTGATCGAAAGCTTTGATGAATTTATCGATCCAGGACATCCTTTATCCCGAACAACGGTGGATTTGACAGGTATTACAGATGAAATGGTTCGAGGATCGAAGTCAGAAGAAGAAGTCTTGCGGATGTTCCTTGAATTTTCAAAAGGTACAATTCTGGTAGCCCACAACGCGGCTTTTGATATGGGATTCTTGAATACTAGCTACGCAAGATATGGCATTCCTGAAGCAGCCAATCCAGTTATTGATACCTTAGAATTAGCCAGATATCTATATCCGCAATTCAAACGTTTCGGATTAGGTGTGTTATCCAAAAAATTTGGTGTCAGCTTGGAACAGCATCACCGAGCAATCTATGATGCTGAAGCAACAGGTCATTTAGCTTGGATCTTTGTGAAAGAGGCAATGGACAATCATCACATGCTTTATCATGATCAGCTAAATGAGCATATCGGAGAAGGAGATTCTTACAAACGAGCCCGACCTTTCCATGTAACGATTTTAGCAAAGAATCAGGCAGGACTGAAAGATTTGTTCAAACTGATTTCAATGTCGAATGTCGAATACTTCGAACGTGTCCCGCGAATACCACGCTCCCAATTGAAAAAGATGCGGGAAAATCTATTGATCGGCTCAGCTTGTGATAAGGGAGAAATCTTCGAAGCCATGATGCAAAAAGGGGTAGAAGAGGCAAGAAACAGAGCAAAATTCTACGATTATATTGAAGTTATGCCAAAAGCAGTCTATGCACCTTTGATCGAGCAAGAATTGGTAAAAAATGAACATGATTTGGAAGAAATTATCCAAAACTTAGTAGAAATCGGAAAAAGTTTGGATAAAATCGTTGTTGCAACAGGCAACGTTCATTATCTCAACGAAGAAGATGCCATTTACCGAAAAATTTTGATCAATTCTATGGGCGGAGCGAATCCGTTGAATCGTCATAGTTTGCCAGATGTCCATTTCCGAACAACCGATGAGATGCTCACCGCTTTTCACTTTTTGGGGGAAGAAACAGCAAAAGAGATCGTAGTGGATAATACGAATAAAATCGCAGATATCTGCGAAGAAGTGATTCCAGTCAAAGATGAGCTTTATACACCGAAGATTCCAGGTTCAGAAGATGAGATATCAGAATTGAGTTACACAAAAGCAAAACAAATGTACGGAGATCCGTTACCTGAAATTATTCAAAAACGATTAGAAAAAGAGTTGAATTCTATTAATGGTAATGGCTTCTCGGTTATTTATCTGATCGCCCAAAAACTTGTGCATAAAAGTAATGAAGATGGCTATCTAGTAGGTTCACGTGGCTCTGTTGGCTCTAGCTTTGTTGCAACGATGACTGGGATCACTGAAGTGAATCCTTTAGCTCCCCATTATTACTGTCCAGAGTGCCAATATTCCGAGTTCTTTGAAGATGGCACATACGGTTCTGGATTTGATATGCCAGAAAAACAATGTCCAAAATGTGGTGCACGCTTAAATAAAGATGGTCATGATATCCCATTTGAGACATTTTTAGGATTCCATGGAGACAAAGTGCCCGATATTGATTTGAACTTCTCAGGTGATTATCAAGCAGAAGCACATAACTATACGAAAGTATTGTTTGGTGAAGACTATGTTTACCGTGCCGGAACGATTGGTACAGTCGCCGATAAAACAGCATATGGGTATGTAAAAGGTTATGAAAGGGACAATAATCTGCAGTTTCGAAGTGCAGAAGTCGACAGATTGGCAAAGGGTGCAACAGGAGTCAAACGGACAACTGGTCAGCATCCTGGGGGGATCATCGTTATTCCAGATTATATGGATGTCTACGATTTTACGCCGATCCAATATCCAGCAGACGATCAAAATTCGGAATGGAAAACGACCCATTTTGATTTCCACTCAATTCACGATAATGTATTGAAATTGGATATTCTAGGACACGATGACCCAACTGTTATACGGATGCTTCAAGATTTATCAGGGATTGATCCACAAACGATTCCCACAGATGACCCGGAAGTGATGCGGATATTTGCTGGCCCTGAAGTACTAGGGGTAACCCAGGAACAGATTTATTCTAAAACAGGAACATTAGGTATTCCAGAATTCGGCACTCGTTTTGTTCGAGGAATGTTAGAAGAAACACATCCTACAACTTTTGCAGAACTACTTCAAATATCCGGACTATCTCATGGTACAGATGTATGGTTAGGAAATGCCGAAGAATTGATTCGACGTGGGGATGCGACATTGGCGGAAGTAATCGGCTGTCGTGATGATATCATGGTTTATTTGATTCATGCTGGATTAGACAGCGGGATGGCATTTAAGATCATGGAAACTGTTCGTAAAGGACAATGGAACAAGATTCCTGATGAATTGAGAGAAACCTATCTATCCGCGATGAAAGAAAATAATGTGCCTGATTGGTATATCGACTCTTGTTCGAAGATCAAGTATATGTTTCCGAAAGCCCATGCTGCAGCTTATGTATTGATGGCTCTTCGTGTTGCTTATTTCAAAGTATATTTCCCTATTTTGTATTACTGTGCATACTTTTCTGTACGTGCAGATGATTTTGATCTAGTCTCCATGTGCAAAGGAAAAGATGCTGTGAAGCAAGCAATGAAAGAAATCACGGACAAAGGGCTAGATGCTTCCGTAAAAGAAAAAAATCAGCTGACCGTGCTAGAGTTAGCCAATGAAATGTTAGAACGAGGATACAAATTTGGGATGATCGATCTGTACAAATCGGATGCAGTTAATTTTGTTATCGAAGGAGATACGTTGATTGCGCCATTTAGAGCTGTCCCTAGTTTGGGAACCAATGTAGCAAAACAAATCGTTGAGGCAAGAAAAGATGGTCCATTTTTATCTAAAGAAGATCTTGCTACTCGCGGGAAAGTTTCAAAAACATTGATCGAATATATGAACGATAATGGTGTATTGAAGGATTTACCAGACGAAAACCAATTATCGTTATTCGATATGTTATAAGCATCTGTTATCTTGTCTGCTTGTAATTTTAAGCAGAGTATGGTATAGTTTTTATAGGTAATGATACTAACTGTGAGTGAGCGGATTTTTCGCTCACTCTTTTTAATGGAATTACGCACTTAATTTTTAAGGAGGCGAAACTTTTGAGTAGCGTCGTTGAAACAGTCACGGAAATGGTGACACCGATTTTAGATGAACAACATTTTGAACTTGTCGAAGTCGAATTTGTAAAAGAAGGAAAAAGCTGGTTCTTACGAGTATTTATTGACAAAGAAGGCGGAATCGATATCGAAGAATGTGCCTTTGTCAGTGAGAAACTGAGCGAAAAACTTGATGCAGCAGATCCAGATCCGATTCCTCAAGCTTATTTCCTGGAGGTATCCTCCCCTGGAGCAGAGCGGCCATTGAAAAAAGAAAGCGACTATGAAAAGGCACTTGGCGATTATGTCCATGTATCCTTATACCAACCAGTAGATGGCGAAAAACAATACGAAGGATTTCTTCAATCATTTGATGCTGAACAGCTTACATTGAAAATACGCATAAAAACACGAGAAAAAGAATTGACTTTTGACCGAAAAAATATTGCAAAAGCTCGCTTAGCTATCCAATTTTAATCACGGAGAGGAATCAGAAAAAATGAGTAAAGAAATGTTAAATGCGTTAGACGCTTTAGAAGCTGAAAAAGGGATCTCAAAAGAAATCGTGATCGATGCTTTAGAAGCAGCATTGGTTTCTGCATACAAACGCCACTATGGCCAAGCACAAAATGTCGAAGTGGAATTTGATCAGATAAAAGGAAAGATCCATGTCTATGCAGTAAAAGAAGTAACGGAAGAAGTGATGGATTCACAGTTGGAAGTCTCATTGAAAGATGCACTTTTGATTAATCCAGCATATGAGATCGGTGATACGATCCGTTTTGAAGTCACACCAAAAGATTTTGGGCGGATCGCTGCGCAAACAGCTAAACAAGTTATCTTGCAGCGTGTACGTGAAGCAGAAAGAACGATCATTTATAACGAATTCAGTGCTTATGAAAAAGACATCATGCAAGGAATCGTTGAACGTCAGGATAAACGTTATATTTATGTCAACCTTGGCAAAATAGAAGCAGTTCTTTCTAAACAAGATCAAATGCCAAACGAATTTTACCAACCTCACGATCGTATCAAAGTCTATGTTTCTCGAGTAGAAAATACGTCTAAAGGTCCGCAAGTATTTGTTAGCCGCAGCCATCCGGATCTATTGCGTCGCTTATTTGAGCAAGAAGTCCCAGAAGTTTATGATGGAATCGTTGAAATCGTCAGCATTGCTCGTGAAGCCGGCGATCGATCAAAAGTAGCTGTCCGTTCAAACGATCAGAACATTGACGCAGTCGGTACATGTGTTGGACCAAAAGGACAACGTGTCCAAGCAATCGTCAATGAATTAAAAGGTGAAAACATGGATATCGTTGAATGGAATGAAGATCCAGCTGTATTCATTGCAAATGCATTGAATCCTGCACAAGTCATGGATGTGATTTTTGATGAAACCAATCCTAAAGCTTGCACAGTTGTCGTTCCAGACTATCAATTATCGTTAGCAATCGGTAAACGTGGACAAAACGCACGTTTAGCTGCTAAATTGACTAACCATAAAATCGATATCAAATCAGAATCTGATATGGCGGAATTTTATGAAAAACAAGAACAACAAAACGAAACAGAAGAATTGCATGACGAAGCAATCGTTCAGTCAGATTTGACAGACGATGAGTATGAAGCAATTGCGTTCAATAATGAAACGGTCGAAGAAAAACCAGAAGCTTAACTTTAGTAAGGAGGCAAAGAGATGAAACAAAGGAAAATTCCTTTACGCAAATCTGTGGTTTCAGGTGAAATGAAACCTAAAAAAGAGATGGTCCGAATCACCCGTTCAAAAGAAGGGGAAGTATCGATCGATCCAACTGGAAAAATGCCTGGACGAGGAGCGTATGTCTCACTTGAGCCGGAAGAAGTACAACAAGCTTGGGATAAAAAAATTCTCGATCGAGTACTCGAAACAACTTTAACAGATGAGTTTTATCAAGAACTACTTGACTATGTCACTCACCAAAAAGCACGTAAAGAGTTATTTGGAAAATGAACACAGTCAATCGGCAAAAAGCCATGAATCTCATGGGTCTGGCGATGCGCGCGGGAAAACTGATCACGGGCGAAGAACTGACCATTGCTGAAATCCGCAAACAAAAAGCAAAATTGGTGTTTGTGGCAACAGATGCAAGTGAGAATACAAGAAAAAAGATAAAAGATAAGAGTTCATACTATGAAGTTCCTTGCTTTGAGCTATTTTCTGAAGCAGAAATCACGCAGATGATCGGAAAACCTCGCAAGGTATTCGGAATAATGGATGCCGGATTTGCGAAGAAGACCAAGGAGCTAATTGAAGGTTAGGAAGGTGATTGCATGGGCAATAAAAGAATCTATGAATTAGCAAAAGAACTCAAAAAATCTAGTAAAGATGTCGTGGAAAAAGCACAACAACTTGGCATCGATGTGAAAAACCATATGGGTGCGATTACTAGCAGTGATGAGAAGAAATTGCAACAAGCGTTCAAAAACCCAAGCACGAAACAACAAGCTGCACAACAAGCAAGCAGAAAACCAGCCAATCAACAGCCGAACGATCAACGTAAAAAAGAAGCAATAAATAATCAACAAAAAAATAAAAATAACCGCAGTTATCAAGATCGCGGTCAAGGGAGCGGTCAAGTGAATCAAGGAAAAAAACCAACAACAAACCAAAATAATACGGGGAATACTAGCAGTCAAAATCGTCCAGGAACGAGCCAAGGCGGCAATCAAAACCGTACCAACAACAAACCAAACAATAACAATCGCGGCAAATTTAATAATAACAACCGTAATCGTTATAATAAAAAGGGTAAAAAAGGCAAACAGCAACAATCAACTAAGCCAGCTGTACCACCACGCAAATTCCGTGAATTGCCAGATGTATTAGAGTATACTGAAGGCATGAACGTAGCAGACATCGCGAAAAAAATTCATCGTGAGCCAGCAGAAATCATTAAAAAATTATTTATGCTTGGCGTCATGGTCAATCAAAACCAAGCACTGGATAAAGATACGATTGAACTGTTAGCCACGGACTATGGTATGGAACCACAAGAAAAAGTCCAAGTTGATATTGCAGATATCGATAAATTCTTCGAGTCAGAAGAAGTTGATCCAGACAAATTAGTCTCACGTCCGCCAGTAGTAACGATTATGGGACACGTAGACCACGGGAAAACAACCTTATTGGATACATTGCGCCATTCACGTGTAACAAGCGGCGAAGCCGGCGGAATCACACAGCATATCGGTGCCTATCAGATTGATATTGATGGCAAACCAATCACTTTCTTGGATACACCAGGACATGCGGCCTTTACAAGTATGCGTGCACGTGGAGCAAGTATCACAGATATCACGATTTTAGTTGTCGCTGCAGATGACGGTGTCATGCCGCAAACCGTTGAAGCAATCAACCATGCCAAAGCAGCAGGCGTTCCAATTATCGTCGCTGTAAACAAAATTGATAAACCAGGTGCAAACCCTCAACATGTTATGCAAGAATTAAGTGAGTATGAGTTAATTCCTGAAGCATGGGGTGGCGAAACGATCTTTGTTGAGATCTCAGCGAAATTCGGCCAAAACATCGAAGAATTGCTGGAAATGATCCTGTTAGTCGCAGAAGTAGAAGATTTAAAAGCAGATCCAACACAACGCGCAATCGGAACAGTGATCGAAGCACGTCTTGATAAAGGTAAAGGTCCTGTGTCAACCTTACTTGTCCAAGAAGGAACACTTCATGTGGGTGACCCAATCGTTGTCGGTAATACTTACGGACGTGTCCGTGTAATGACAAACGATCTTGGCCGTCGCGATAAAGAAGCAGGACCTGCAACGCCAGTAGAAATCACTGGCTTGAATGATGTACCTCAAGCAGGTGACCGTTTCGTAGTCTTCGAAGACGAAAAGACAGCACGTGCAGCGGGTGAAGAACGCGCAAAACGTGCATTATTGGAAAACCGTGCTGCAAGCAGCCGTGTAACCTTGGACAACTTGTTTGAAAGCTTGAAAGAAGGCGAGTTGAAAGAAGTTAACGTCATTATCAAAGCCGACGTTCAAGGTTCAGCAGAAGCATTAGCTGCCTCGCTGAAAAAAATCGAAGTTGAAGGCGTACGTGTGAAAATCGTCCATTCAGCGGTAGGTGCAATCAATGAAAGTGACGTAACACTTGCAGCAGCAAGTAATGCAATCATCATTGGATTTAACGTCCGTCCTACACCTCAAGCAAAAGCGCAAGCAGAAGCTGAAGAAGTAGACATTCGTTTACACCGTATCATTTACAAAGCTATTGATGAAATCGAAACAGCGATGAAAGGAATGCTAGATCCTGAATTTGAAGAAAAAATCACTGGTCAAATGATTGTACGTGAAACATTCAAAGTATCCAAAGTCGGCACGATCGCTGGTGCTTATGTAACAGAAGGCTATATCCGCAGAGACAGCGGTGTCCGTGTGATTCGTGACGGTATCGTTATCTACGAAGGCCAATTGGCAAGTTTGAAACGTTTCAAAGATGACGTAAAAGAAGTCAAAATGGGCTATGAATGCGGTGCTATGATTGAAAAATTCAATGACATCAAAGTAGATGACGTAATTGAAGGATTTATCATGGAAGAAGTCAAAAATGACTAAAAACTGATAAAAGGAGGCCAATCATTATGGCTAACTATCGTGACCGCCGAGTCGGTCAAGAAATCTTAAAAGAAGTCAATGCGATCCTACGTAAAAAAGTAAGAGATCCTCGTGTGCAAGATGTAACGATCACTGATGTACACGTAACAGGCGATCTTCAACAAGCAACAATCTATTACAGCATCCTTTCTGATTTAGCATCTGAAAAGAAAAAAGCACAAGAAGGATTGGATAAAGCATCAGGATTGATTCGTCGAGAGCTAGGGCACAATCTAAGTATTTACAAAACACCTGAGTTGTCCTTTGAATTAGATGAATCAGTTGTCTATGGCAACCATATCGATGAATTACTTCGTGACTTGAACAAAGACTAATCAAAAAATCCTGCAAATCCTGTGAAATCAGGGGTTGCGGGATTTTTTTGTTTTCATTAAGACGTATTACTTAAGAGTTCCATGACTTTAGTCTTGCGGCGTGTCAGTTAACCAAAAAAGAGAAAAAGAAAAGTAAAAAATTCGACTTTCTTTTTTCTATAGTATATAAATTTTTGCATATAGATAAAGATCAAGATACCGATGACGGAAGCTAGATTGTAATCCATTGTAGTGACAGTCAGGTTATATAGCCAAGTAACTAGAAGATCAGTGGAACCTGCACCATAAAAGTTTGAATTTGTCGGTCTGCCACCAGTTAAAAGAAAAATCACGTTGGAGTTATTGACAAGATATAAAATCCAAGCAAATGAACAGAAGTGCTTATTAGGTTTCAATTAGGAGTATCTGCGCTAGAATAAGAGTAATAATGAAAAGGAGTGTTACGTATGGATTATTCTAGTAAAGAATACTTTGATAAAATGACGGCTTGGTGGCGTGCTGCCAATTATCTTTCTGTCGGGCAAATTTATCTTAAAGATAATCCCTTACTGAGACGTACATTGAAACCAGAAGATGTCAAAAAACATCCAATCGGTCATTGGGGAACGATTCCTGGCCAAAATTTTATTTATGTCCATTTGAACCGAGTCATCAATAAATATGATTTGAACATGTTTTATATCGAAGGGCCAGGACACGGCGGACAAGTCATGGTATCGAATGCTTATTTAGATGGAAGTTACACAGAGATCTATCCAGAAGTAACGGAAGATGAGACAGGAATGCAAAAATTATTCAAGCGATTTTCATTTCCTGGAGGCATTGCTTCTCATGCAGCACCAGAAACACCAGGTTCTATCCATGAAGGGGGAGAGCTTGGATACTCTCTTTCACATGGAGTCGGAGCTGTATTAGACAATCCTGAAGTAATCTCTGCTGTCGTGATTGGTGATGGTGAAGCAGAAACCGGTCCTTTAGCTGGAAGCTGGTTCTCAAATGTCTTTATCAATCCGGTGATAGATGGAGCTGTTTTACCAATCCTTCATTTAAATGGTGCTAAAATAGCCAACCCAACGATCTTGGCACGTAAATCAGATGAAGAATTAGCAAATTACTTTAACGGACTTGGCTGGGAACCTTTCTTTATTGAAGGAAATGATCCAGAAAAATTAAATCCTGTTATGGCTGAAAAAATGGATCAAGCAATCGAGAAAATCAAATCCATCCAAAAAGAAGCTCGCCTGAAGACAGCGACAGACGTCGTGATGCCAAAATGGCCAGTATTGATCGTACGCACACCAAAAGGATGGACCGGTCCAGAAGAATGGGACGGGGAGCCAATTGAAGGAACCTTCCGAGCACACCAAGTACCGATTCCTGTAGATCAAGAACATATGGATCATGCAGATGCTTTACTCCGTTGGTTGAAATCCTATGAACCAGAAAAATTATTTGATGCACAAGGACGTATTTTAGAAGAAATCAGAGAAATTGCGCCCACTGGTGACCAAAGAATGGCAAAAAATTCTATCACCAATGGCGGAATCGATCCAAAACCGCTTATTATGCCAGATTGGAAAAAATATACTTTGCAATTTGAACAACCGGGCTCCGTTAAAGCAGAAGATATGACCGAACTTGGTAAATTCGTTCGCGAGATCATTGAGAAAAATCCAGAAAATTTCCGTATATTTGGTCCAGATGAAACAAAATCGAACCGATTGAATCAAGTTTTCAAAACGACAAATCGCCAATGGATGGAAAAAATCGAACCAGAAAATGATGAATGGCTTTCGCCATCTGGTCGCGTCATCGACAGTCAATTATCGGAACACCAAGATGAAGGGTTCTTAGAAGGGTACGTTCTGACTGGACGGCATGGTTTTTTTGCAAGTTACGAATCATTCTTGCGAGTGGTTGAATCTATGTTGACTCAGCACTTCAAATGGATGCGGAAATCACATGACCTTTCTTGGCGAAATGATTATCCTTCGCTGAATCTCATTGCAAGCTCAACAGTCTTCCAGCAAGATCACAATGGATATAGCCACCAAGATCCAGGAATATTGACACATTTGGCAGAAAAGAAGGCGGAGTTCATCCGTGAATATCTGCCTGCGGATGCAAATACATTGCTCGCAGTCATGGATAAAGCATTCCGCTCGTCAGAAAAAATCAATTTGATCATCTCTTCCAAACATCCGCGTGCTCAATTTTACTCAGCAGAAGAAGCAGCCGTCTTAGTGAATGAAGGCTTGAAAATCATTGATTGGGCTTCGACAGCAAAAGAGGAGGAACCTGAATTGGTCATTGCTGCTGCAGGAACGGAATCTAACTTAGAAGCATTAGCAGCTGTGACTTTGCTGCTGGAAGAATTCCCAAAACTAAAAATCCGGTTCATCAATGTTGTAGATTTATTGAAATTACGTCATCCAAGTCAAGATCCGCGTGGGTTGAGCGATGAAGAATTTGACCAATATTTTACAAAAGACAAACCGATCTTATTTGCTTTCCACGGTTATGAAACATTGGTCCGCACGATTTTCTTTGATCGTCATAACCATCATTTAATGATTCATGGCTACAAAGAAAACGGAGATATCACGACACCATTTGACATGCGTGTGGTAAATGAACTTGACCGTTATCATTTGGCAAAAGATGCAGCTTTAAAAATCAAAGGAAGTCAAGCAGAAGATTTTGCAAAAAAAATGGATCAGAAATTACAAGAACATCAAAACTATATTCGTGAAAATGGTATTGATCTGCCAGAAGTATTGGATTGGAAATGGAAAAATCTTGACCAATAAAGTGATAAAATCAACCCCGAAAAACAGATTTTTTTACATTGATCAAGAAACTGAAAAAATAAATAAAAAAAACGGAAAAAAGACTGGAAGAATGACCAGTCTTTTTTTCGTTTTTGGGAAGTGAGAACCAATCTATTTACCTGTAAGCCACCCATAAATCCAATCAAATGGTGCAAAGAAAAAATCTTCCATTCTATTCCCTCCTTTAAAAAAAGCATAACATGGTTTCTATTTACATGAGCATGAATTTTGTTACGTTTTTATTGCCGAAAAATAAAAACCGTTCATTATGATGTCAAATTCGTCAGTAATAGATGCAATGTGTTATAATAATTCAGTTAAATCAAAAATGAAATGGAGAAAAGACATGGACGGGTTATTACCTTTATGGAAAGAACGCGGAATGACAAGTCATGATTGCGTATTCAAATTAAGAAAAATCTTACATACGAAAAAAATCGGACATGGGGGTACGCTTGACCCGGATGTAGACGGTGTATTGCCTATTTGTATCGGAAAAGCCACAAAAGTTATCGAATATTTGACTGATTCTGGGAAAATCTATGTGGGCGAGATGACTCTAGGTTTCAGTACAACGACGGAAGATCGATCCGGAGAACGAGTAGAAACAAAACCAGTGGATATGTCTTTATCTGAAGAAAAAATAGATGAAGTGATGGCTTCATTTATTGGTGAGATCACCCAGATACCGCCAATGTACTCAGCGGTAAAAGTAAACGGTAAACGGTTATATGAATATGCACGGAATAATGAACCAGTGGAGCGGCCTGTTAGAAAGGCTCAAATTTACCGTTTTATCCGAACAAGTGAACTGACAAGAGACGAAGTGGCAGGAACCATTTCTTGGCGTTTCGAAGTAGAATGCGGGAAAGGAACCTATGTCCGTACATTAGCTGTGGATACAGGAAAGAAACTTGGTTACCCTGCACACATGTCTGATCTCACTCGAACAGCAAGTGCCGGTATGACCCAAAAAGAAGCGTTAACATTAGAAGAAGTAGCTCAAGCTGTAGAAAACGGTACAATCGATGAGTATTTGCTGCCAATTGAAAAAGGAGTGGAACGATTCAAACGAGTAGATATTACTGATGAGGTATGGCAGAAAGTAAAAAACGGTATGAGACTTTATTATACTGTATTTGCGCTCCCAGAAATGCCTTCAGAGGAAATTGCCTTGTTTTATAAAGAAAAAGTCGTAAGTATCTACCAGCCAAACCCGAAAGAAAAAAATAAACTAAAACCTAGTAAAGTATTGAGAAATGAGGAATAACGAATGAATATCATCAAGATCAGACATCCTTACCAACCAGAACAAATTCCAGAAGACGATGTCGTTTTAGTACTGGGATTTTTCGACGGCGTGCATATCGGACACCAGAAAGTCATAAAGACAGGTATGGAAATTGCACAAAAAGAAGGATTGAAATTAGCATTGATGACTTTCAATCAACATCCATCGATTGTTTTTAAGAAGATCGATCCTAGCAGTGTGAAGTATTTGACTAGCCTGAAGCAAAAAGAAGAAAAAATGGCAGCTTTGGGTATCGATTATTTATATGAAGTCGATTTTACTTCTTCTTTTGCTCATTTAGCGCCACAAGAGTTTGTTGATCAATATATCGTAGGATTACATGCGAAATATGCTGTTTCCGGTTTTGATTACACCTATGGACCAAAAGACATTGCAGATGTCGCTCATTTTCCTGAATATGCTAAGGGAAGATTCAAAATCGTCACAGTCTCTAAAGAAGAAGAACAAGGCGAAAAAATCAGCTCTACACGTATTCGAGGATTGCTAGACAGCGGTCAAGTAAAAGAAGCGGCAAAACTATTAGGTTGCATATACGAGGTGGAAGGGGTAGTTGTTCATGGCGATGCACGAGGCAGATTATTAGGATTCCCTACAGCAAATGTCAAAGTAAAGAGCACAGTCCATTTACCTAAAGAAGGTGTTTATGTATCGGAAATAAAAATTGGGGAAACTTGGTATCCAGCCATGGGTTCAATTGGACATAACGATACATTCGGTGAAGGACGGGAGCTGACTGTAGAGCTGTATATTTTGGACTTTAATCAAGATATCTATGGCGAGCACGTCAAAGTCCGTTGGAATCAATTTTTAAGAGATCAAGTGAAATTTTCAAGTGCAGAGGAATTGATCGAACAACTCAAGGAGGATGAACAAGCAACAGCTGAATATTTTTCTCAGCAATAAAATAATGTCCGTGAGAGCTAATCTTTATGCATAACTAGCAATTACAACGAAATGGTTGATAAATAAGTGCATGAAAGGGCTGTGGCAAAAGTCTTGTCATAGCCCTTTTTCCGAATAAACGATGTTCCAGAAGTAGCTTCTTCGGAAATAAGCCGAAATTTCACAAAAATTTGAGAAGCAATTTTCGTAAATTCCTTCTTATTTCTTGAAGCTGACCACTTCTGTCACAACCTCTTTCTTTATAAAAATAGAAGGATGCTGCCAATTGATGAAAACGATTACTAGAGCGTATCATTTGCTTTAGACTATATATATTGGTGTACACTCACTTTAAGGCGGAAATAAAAGTTATCCGTAATAACAGGTTTAGGTATAAAAAAGGAGTGGGTACTATGTATAAGGAATTAGAAAACAAAGTCGCAGTAGTAACTGGCGGCTCAAAAGGGATTGGAACAGCGATTGCTCAACGATTCGGGAAAGAAAAAATGAATGTAGTCGTCAACTATAATTCGGATAAAGAAGGGGCAGAAAAAGCAGTCAAAGCAATCGAAGAAGCAGGCGGAAAAGCAGTCTCTGTACAAGCAGATGTCAGTTCTGAAGAAGGAATACAGCGTTTACTTGATACGGCTTTAGAAAATTTTGGGACACTGAACATTTGGGTTAATAATGCTGGGATGGAAAATCAGCATCCGACCCATGAACTTAGCCTTGAAGATTGGGAAAGAGTATTAAAAGTCAATTTGACTGGCGTTTTTATCGGAACGAAAGCAGCTTTGAATTATTTTACAGAGAATGATAAAAAAGGAAATATCATCAATATGTCTTCTGTTCATGAACAAATCCCATGGCCAACATTTGCTCATTACGCTGCTTCAAAAGGCGGAGTAAAATTATTTACCGAAACGGTAGCAATGGAGTACGCACCTAAGGGAATCAGAATCAATAGTATAGGACCTGGCGCTATCCGTACACCTATTAATGCGGCAAAATTTGATGATCCTGAACAAAAAGAACTCTTGGAAAGTATGATCCCACTAGGACGCGTAGGTGAACCAAAAGAAATAGCAGCGGCAGCTGCATGGTTGGCTTCAGACGAATCCAGTTATGTTACAGGTATTACACTATTTGCAGATGGTGGGATGACTTTATATCCTTCTTTCCAAGGTGGAAAAGGATAAGGGTGAATAAAAATGGGTTTATTGATTGCATTGATCCCGGCAGTTGGGTGGGGGATCCAGCCACTGATTTTGAAAAAGATTGGCGGCAGACCAACAAATGAGATATTAGGAACTGGTATTGGAGCGGTGCTCGTTGGCTTACTCGTTCAATTATTCGCTTCTCCAGCTGGTATTTCAGTGACTACATTTTTGATTAGTTTACTTTCTGGTGCATTTTGGGTTATTGGACAAACAGGACAGTATACATCTTTCAACTTGATTGGTGTTTCTAAAACGATGCCTATCTCGACTGCATTACAGTTAGTCGGAACCTCGTTGATTGGTGTCTTCGCTTTTGGAGAATGGTCTGGAAGTATGGGGAAAATCATTGGTGCAGCAGCGATCATTCTTCTTGTATTTGGTTCTGCTTTAACGGCAATCAGTGATGATCCTGGAAAAAAAGGCGGTATCACAAAAGGAATCAGTCTATTAGCATCAACAAGTATTGGTTATTGGGTTTACAGTGCATTGCCCAAACTAGTTGATGCAAGCGGACTTTCCATTTTCTTTCCGCAAATGATCGGTGTCTTTTTAGGGGCAGTTATTTATGTGATTTTCCGAAAACCAACTGCATTTTCTGAAGATAAGAGTTGGAAAGCAACAATAGTTGGAGCCATCTTCAGTGTGTCAGCGTTGGCTTATATTTTTTCAGCGAATGAAAATGGGGTTGCTACTGCATATATCATTACACAGCTAAACGTAGTTATCTCTACATTAGGCGGTATGTACATCCTGCATGAAAATAAGACACCAAAAGAAAAAAAATTAACGATTATCGGCTTGTTGCTGATCGTAGTAGGAAGTATGGTCACGGTCTTTATTTGAGGATAAAGAGAGCAAAAGAATACTTATAAAAAGTGCTAGAATTTCCAACACCATTGGAAATTCTAGCACTTTTAATCGTTTAAGAAACAAGTGAAATATCTGTCTGCATCAATAATTTTCCATGAAAAATTGGGCAAACAAAATTGAAAAGGTAACTGATCGAAAGTTTAAACGAGATTCTGCCAAAAATACTGCTGGAAATGTGTATAGCTACAAAGTATTTACAGAAACTGATCTAGAAGATTTTCAGCAGCTCATTTTATTGAGAGAAGAAAACATCCCTTTAGAAGAAGCTATGAAAAAAGTATTTATGTCTGAACGTGAGAAGAAGAAACGGGAAGAGATTTTACTTTCAAAATTGGAATACGAAGAGAATAAAAGAGATATGAAAGAATTAATCACATTGACCAAAAATCTCTTACATGAAAATACAAAGTTCCGAGAAAGGCTACTAAAATTGGAGGATAAACTCTTAAATGATTGAAGAAATAATAAGATTAGTGCCGATCATTGCATTCTTTATATGGGTTTTTTTGCATGTCTTTTTTATAAAAAAATTATTTCAAATACAAAAAACGATCTTGGATAGAATTATACCAAAATCGTTTGAAGATGAAAACAAAATCTTTTATGTGGGAAGTATCAGTTGGATTGTTTTTACAATTGTCTGGTTGTTTGGAGCTATTTTATTTGGTTATTAATAGAACGGCAAATTGGCTATGTATCAGGTGGATGGATATGAATAGGTCATTAACAAATGTCAAAAAGTTTAGCTAAACGAGCAGTCGCCAGGGATTGTTGCGTCCTTCGGTCAAAGAATAGAGGGCAGCGCCTGAGCGCTCGCCCTCTATTCTTTGTAGCCGTAAGTAGTAACAAATATCCCAAGTACTGCAAGGTTTGTGTGTGGTGGGCTTGTCCCACCACACACAATCTACCCCCCTTTTTATAACATGGGGGTAGAATTTTAATTACCGCTATAAAGAGTCACGTTTAAGCCTTGTCCCACAAGGGATTGCGCGTTTTGGTTTTTGTCACATTTTTTAAGGAATCTTGTCACATTTTTGGAAGTAGGGTTTAAAACAGTGAGAGGTGTTGATTTAAAGAGATTTAGAAAAGAATTAGGTTTAAAACAAAAAGAATTAGCAGTTAAACTAGAAATCGAACGTAGTTTGATCTCTAAAATCGAATCTGGCAAACGTCTAATTTCCAAAGAGTTAGAGGCAAAAATCATTGATGTTCTCCATTTAGATGGTGGAAAAGCTACAGTAGAAGCCAAGATCGATTTTTTAAGAATTCGATTCAAAACCTTAGATGTTCAAACGATTATCGAAAAGCTGCTGCATATGGATCAAGCTTGGTTCACACATGAGTCTCGTGGATTTTATCATTATACAGAAACCTTTTCTTATGGAGCCATTCGATTGTTTCGAAATCCAGAAGATATAAATATGGGAATCATGCTGGATCTGTCTGGTGAAGGCTGTCGTCAGTTGGAAGAAATTTTTGAAGAGGATAATGACCGAAGTTGGACAGAATTTTTTCGTTCGCTGTATGAGGATGATATCTTTGGAAAAAATCTTATCGTGGATACAAAAATCACTCGGATCGATATTGCTCTGGATGAATTGATTGTTGAAGGAAAAGAAAATTTTGATCTTTACAGTCTGAAAGAAAAAATGGAGCAAGGATTAGTCCATACCACATTCAAAAATTTTGATTTTAGTGGTGGCTTTTCGTATGAAAAAGGACAAATGGTCAATAAAGGCTTGTCTCTATATTTTGGCAGTCGACAATCTCCGCTATACTTCAACTTCTATCAAAAAGATTTTGAACTAGCACGAAAAGAAAGTCTTTCCGTAGAAGAAGCACGGAAAAAATATGAAATCAAGAATCGATATGAAATTCGGCTTTCTGACGAGAAAGCTTTTTTATTTGTCGAATATTTTTTATCCAGTGGTGAAACATTAGATTGGTTGGTCAAGGAAATAGTCAATCAATCATTAACAGTTTTTGAAATAGAAGATGGGATGCAAGTTTACTGTAAATCCTGGTATGACGTAATAGACAAAATGAAAGGTCTGAAATTGTCCGTCCAGGGAGAAAAACCATCCGTCGATAAAACGTTGCGCTGGGTCTCCAATTATCTTGCGCCTTCGCTAAAAATGCTCAAACTGATTGATCTTCGTTTAGGAACCAATGAATTGATGGAACGGATCGATTTTGCTGAATTGAAAGAAAAACACGAAGAAATGATTGAACAGGTATGTGTGAGTGCAAAAGACTTATTATTTACCAATGAAACACAAAGCAAAGTTCGTAACTACATGAAACAAGAATTTGACTTGGAAGAAGAATATCAGCTCTAAAAAAGGAGGTAAAATAGGTGGTAGAACACAAATTTATTGAAAGAATCACATGGGAAAGTTTTAGGATGAAAGAAACATTGGAAAAGGTCATTACTCGTTTATTAAACACGATGAACAAAGTGAAGGCGTTAGATGAATCGCAAGAATTGACCCTGCCATACTTGAAAAAAATAATTGAGAAAAGAGCTTCTGAAATAGATGCATGCAACAATGAAATAAAACGAATCAACTCTTTAACTTTTCTAGGGAAACAAGAAGATAATTGGCGGGATACAATTGTCTGGTCTGACTATATGAAACTAAGAAAGAAATTTCATCTGGTCGTTGAAGATTTTAAAAATTTTGTAGAGCAGTATAAATATTATACACCGCCAAACAGTGAAGGGTTGAAACAGAAAGTAATCACTATTTTGAATAAAATGGGCTATATCGTGGATGGTTACTTTGAAGGAGATTATGTCACTTGGATTGGGGTATACGCTCGTCCAGAAGATAAACCGACATATCTAGATCCGACAAATGAGAAAGAAGCATATTTACAGAATAAGCATAGAGTAGATGGATTCAAACAAGATTTTGCAGAATGGTTTGAATGGGAAATAAAAGACAATGAAATAGTCTGAAAAATAACGAATCATATATTTATAATTAAATAAAAACATAGTGAAAAATGGTTAATATTCTCTGATAAAATGACAGTAATAATAAATTTTATTGGAGATGATGGGATGAGTAGTGAGGTTTGGTCTTGGTTGATTTTTTGCTTTTGTATCAGTTTAATTAATTTAGTAGCAGTAATCATGAAAGTTAAGATAAAGTTAAAGCCGGATGATGTTTGGATCTGGAGATTTTTATCCCCAGTGACTTCAATTGCTTTTTTAGTATTACTGGGAAATACAGTTTTGATTATTTTAAATTTCCATTTTCCTCAGCAAAGTGATTTAAATTTTGAACATGCAAAAATATATCAAATAATTGGTAGTATGACTATGTTATTAGGTGCCATGTTGATCATGTTAAATTTATTCTCTTTAACTTTTTTTCATGGCTGTTATTATATTTAGCAGATACGGAAAAATAAGGTTACTGATCAGGAAATTGAGTTTAGATTTTCAAATTTTAAAGTTACTGTCTATAGTCTAGGATTTTCTTGTTTAATCATATTTTTAGCCTTACCCTATTATTTATTAGATATTTTTCAAACAGTTTTGGGTATCTCTTTTTTAGTAGTTTTTATTGAAAGAACTAATTCTCTTTTTAATTCAAAAAACAAAAGAGAGAACGAACAATGAGAATAATCTTTATCAGAGTGAGAATGTTAGTTCTTGCTTTTTTCGGTGTTTATTTGAATAGCTATTAATAAGTTAAAAAAGTTTTTTCAGGATAAATGAAAATATAAAATAGAACAGGAGTGAGAAAATGCGAGACGTACGAGAAAGAATTAGTTTGATGGCTGATGAGATTTTTGAGTTGGAAATGGAAGATTTTGAAAAAAATTTTTGGACTGACTTAGAGAAAAAAGGTCTGACAGGTGAAATATTTGATCATCAAATGGTTTACGAAGAGCATTATTGTTTGTTTTATTCACAATTAAAAGACTTTTGGGAAGCGAGGAAAACTAGTTTCCATGAAGATGATGCAGCAATAATACATGGTTTAATGACTTTGCGAGATAGCCGTCAGATTATGGTGAAAAGATTTCATCAAATCAGAGAACTTCGATATGAAGAGCTTTTGCGAGAAGTGTGGGAAGAATATGCGTGGCGTTTAACTATTGATGAGTAACGATAATGATGAACTTTGAACAACTTGGAGAACCAATCAGATTTGGCGAATATATGGATCGTTACGAAGAAATGATTCGGCATGTGTTAAGTGAATTGTCTTTTGTAGATTTTGATGCAGAAAAAATAAAAGCTTTATTAAGAGCAGAAATGCGTAAAGCAGAAACTTCTTTTTATATCTTTTATGACCAAAATCGTAGAGAGCCTGATTATGCTTTTTTGCAGAGGAAAATTACCGAATTTGGAGTACATCGGTTAGAATTGTTTCAGCCAGAAGAAATTCTTTCCGTTGATAATTTCATTCATAAATATATTGAATTACTGAAAATTGAAAAGCTGCTGTCAGGTCTTGTTTTTGAAGAACAGGATCTTTTTTTTGTCGAAAAATATGAACGTAATCGGGCAGAGAAATACTTTGAGATGCAAGATGAATATCTTCCAGGTTACGAACAGGATCGCATTTCAGTCAACAAACACATTCAGCAGCTAGCGTACAAAAAGTTGAAAAAAGAATTTTTAGAAGACTCATTGATCCAATCATTAAGAAAAACAGAAAAGAGGTGAGAGAAGCAGTGTCGTTTTCGGAACCATTGTCGGTGATTTTAAGACGTGATTATGGATTTACGATGTTGACGGCCAGTCCGATTCAAAAAGATTATGAAGTATATGAGGAAGTTCGGGAACGTCTGAAGCGACCTGATCTGCCTTTTCGCCCCGTATTAGACGTTTGCTATGAAAGAAGAATATCGAAATATACGTATTTAATTATTGAAGGACTTTGTGTAAGAAATAAACATGGCGTTGTCCTTCGACAGGAGTATTGCTTTTATAAAGCAACTTATTTTTATGGGGATCGGGCACAAAAAATAAACATGTATTGCGAGCAATCCAATAGAAAACATGTCCTACGAGCGCTCCAACGTTTTAACTTTTTAAAAAATGAATGTATTTTAAAATAACTGTAAAGAAAGAATAAGCTTGAACATGCTACTATATAGAAAACGATTTCTAAAAGAATGTTGTCTGATGCTGTTTTTAAGAACGAGAGGAGTTCCATGTGAGTAAAAAGAATTTGAAGTTTTAGAGCTATGTTAATTTGAATGATACCAAATCTCACTGAAAATGAGGTAAATATATACTGAAAAAGGAGAAGAGATGAAGAAAAAATTACATTGGGGTGTTGTTGGTGCCACACTTATTGTGGCTGGAGGAATGGCTGTTTTTACGAT
Source organism: Enterococcus sp. HMSC076E04 (assembly GCF_001814285.1). Taxonomy (NCBI): domain Bacteria; kingdom Bacillati; phylum Bacillota; class Bacilli; order Lactobacillales; family Enterococcaceae; genus Enterococcus; species Enterococcus sp. HMSC076E04. The sequence goes on from NZ_KV815632.1 coordinate 109,744, forward strand.
CAATGAGCAAAATTATAGTAGACAAGTAGAAGCTGTGACTAGTGAATTGAGTACACACAAAAAACAATTGCTAAGAATCGAGACGGAAATGGCTGGTCTATATGCCGATGAGCATAAACAGTTTCTATCCAGTGATGTAACTCAAGCGAAGATTGATTCATTGAAGAAGACGACTGAAAAATACAAATCAGAAGCTGAATCCCATGCTAAGAAAGTAGAGACGTTAAGAAAACAAGACCAAGAAACTTGTCAAAAAGAACTAGCAGATATTACGAAGCTAGACGAGAAAATCAACGAAGTTCAAGTAATTTTTGATCAAACACAAGCAGTAAACAGTTTATTTTCAACACCTTATATCGAAAATGCTGAGATCAATGAAGAAGCAATCATTATCGATGACTTAAACAGTGAAATGATTGAAGAACAGAAAGAAAAAATTGTACTTGAAAATCTAGAAGAAAATGAGTTTACTTCAATTGTTACCCAAGCAATGGAAGCTGCTGGAAATCAACTGTCCCAAATTGAAAGAGCTCGAAAAGTAGTCGAAGAACTTTACAAAGATGGCAAGCCAACAGATAAAGTAACCAGAGAAACATTGGAATCTGCGAAAAAAGAAGTGGAACTGATCAAAAATGAAAAAGCGAGAAAGTCGTTTAATGAACCGTTAAAAGCTATTGAAGAAAAAATAACAACAGACGAAAAAGCCGAGGCTGAGCGAGTGGCTGCTGAAGAAGCCAAACGTCAAGAAGAACAAGCAGTTGCGAATCAAGCAATGAAACAAACGGAAGTACCTGAAACCCAATCTGAAGCAATTGATTCTGTAGCTTCTCCTGCAACACCGAATACACCAGTTCAAAATGTAACTGAAAATATTACAGTACAACCCACAACACCCGTGGCACCGCCAGCGAATCCAGGAAGTGGTTCAAATACAGGAGGAGCCACAAGCACTCCAGGAGGCAACACGAGTGGTGGATCTGCAGGTGGAAACTCCAGTGGTTCAATAGGAGGAAGCACGACACCGATACCTATGCCAGAAGCACCGTACCCACTAGTACCTTATACCGGTAACGGTACACAATATTCAACCTTTGCAGCAGCTTCTTATGCAGGAGAAGAGAAATTACGAGACATAAATTCAAATATTAGAGGATATAATATCATTACGCAATATTGGTCAGATGGCACAGAAAAATATTATTTAGAGTTTTATTAATGAGAAGATGAGTTTTCGTCTTCTTTTTTTGTGAGGTGAACTATTAAATTGAGTAACTATTGTCGAAGTCCTTCTTGTTGAAGGGCTTTTTCTCGTGCAATCAACTAAAAACTGGAGGAATATATGAAAAAATATCAAATCAAGCTGAGAATCTGGTTGATGCTCGGCATTCTATTTGGCTCATTTTTGAGTCAGCCCATGACAGCTTTAGCCATTACTAATAATCAAGGACAATCGGAAAAAACTGAAAGTGTCCAAAATGAACAAGAAAACGTACCAAACATAGTTGAACAGTTTCTTCAAAAAGACAATTTGATTCGAGGAGAGAACGGAAAGCTGTATACCACGACTCCTTCAACCTATGTCAATGAATCGATCCATGATATCTTATCGGGAGATCGATTGACGAAAGCAGCGAATCAAGTAGTTTACGTAGATCCATCTACGAATGTGGCAAATATTGATATTCACTTATCGAATGGAAGCCGGGAATATGGGTGGTATGGAAAACGTGTAAACGGTCAAATTGCCCTTTGTATCGAACAAGGTGTAGCGCTTAATGTAGGCTCAAATGGAGGATATACAGCGGTTTTACAGGATACAGAACTGATGAAAAGAATTTCATTGATCAAGTATTACGGTATAATCTTACCGGGGCATACGCTACAAAGAGAAATCATGACTCAGATACTAGCTTATGAACAACAAGGAATCTATCCTACTAGTATTTCTGGTATCTTTTCTATGGCAGACTATCAAGTTTTCAAGACAAATGTAATGACGAATGTCAATAAATTTTATACAAAACCTTCATTTGATGGACGAACAATTACTTTAAAAGTTGGGGAAAGTATTACTTTAACGGATACAACTGGTGCATTTAGTAATTATGAAAGTATGCCATTCGGTAATTCAGCGGGAGTAAGTGTGAGAAAAGAGAATAACTCTCTTACGATAACCGCTAATAGAAATTCTAATGAAAAAGGAAGCGTTGGTTTTGCGTATGCTATACCAGCGAATTATCAAGGAGTTCCTGTTGTTTATACTAATCCTTTTACACAAAATGTAGTCTTGGGACGAGCGAGTGACCCTACGAGAACAACTGTTAATATCAACGTCTTAAAAAACGGCAATGCCCGTATTCGTAAGATTGACGAAACGACCAAACAACCGTTGGCAGGAGCCGTTTTTCGGTTTACTACGTCTGATGGTCAATCTAGAGAAATCACCACTGGATCAGATGGCTATGCGACCTGGAATGATTTGCTCGTGGATACACGTGTTACCATTCAAGAAATCAAAGCACCAAATGGCTATATCTTGAATTCAACGCCACAAACTATCACGATTCGTGCCAATGAGACTACGACCGTAACGATGGATAATAAAGAACAATTGGCGAATCTAACGGTAATCAAAGAAGATGAAGAAACAGGCAATACACCACAAGGAGCGGCACAACTAATCGGGGCTGTTTATGAACTGACAGATGGGAATGGGGCCACTGTTGGTCAATTGACGATGGAAGATGTAAATGGCGTAGCGCAAGCAGAATTGAAAGGCTTAAAATTAGGAACTTACTATTTACAGGAGATCGAACCACCTGAAGGATACAATCTAGATCCAACCAAATATACCGTTCAGTTAACGTATGCTGGACAGAATGAGACTGTTGCTATTCATAGTCGCACGGTGACTGATCGTGTCATCAAAGGCCATGTTGAAGGTTATAAATTTGGCTCTCGTCCATTGATACCACAAACGATCACCGAAATCTTGAACCAAATTGGCAATAAAAATCAAGATATCAAACCGCCATTAGAAGGCGTTGAGTTAACTGCCACCTCTCATACCACAGGACAAGAATATGTACAAGTGACTGGCAAAAATGGGTACTTCAAATTTGAAAATTTACCGTACGACACCTATACGATTGAAGAAACGAAAGGCGTCGATGGTTACTTGTTGATTGAACCTTTTGTCGTAACGATTACCGAAGAAGGGTATACGCATTTCTTCTTGTTGGAAGACAAAATCATTGAATCTCGTTTGCATATCGTCAAAGTGGATGAGGAGACAGGCGAAAACATTCCGTACGCCGGCGCTCAATTCAAAATCTTCGACACCTGGGCAAATGAGGGTGAAGGCGATTTTGTCTCCATGCAACGTCCGAATGATACCGAAAGCACCGATATTTTTGAAACTAATGAAAAAGGCGAAATCGTCACCACTGAAAGTCTGGCTTGGGGAATCGATCGATATGAACTCCATGAGATCAAAGCACCAGAAGGATATGTGCCATTAGAAGAACCACTTGTTTTCAGTGTGACGGAAGAAGATGCCGGCGCATTGATCCGTCTGGAAGTACCAAATCGCTTAGCCCGACAAAATATCCAATTAATCAAACGAGATCGTTTGAATGAACAACCATTAGCCAACGTGCCATTCAACTTGTTCAAACTGGAAACAGACGAAGCAGGGGAATCGACAGAAGTGTTGCTCGATGAATATTTGACAGACGAGGCAGGCGAAATCAATATCGAAGGATTGCCTTATGGAGAATATAAGTTTGTGGAAGGCGAACCGCTGGAAGGTTACTTACCATTAGAAGAATCAATCGATTTTTCAGTTACGGTTGAAAAGGATGGGGAATTGATCGTACTAGAAGCGTTTAATGAACGAGAACAGTTGGAATTGATGTCTTTATTTACGGATATGGATGGGAAGAAAGAACTTGATCCAACGGTTGATCATCGTTTGAAGGACACGGTATGGGTCAAAGGAGCAGCCATCGAGATCGGGCATACCTACACTGTCTTCACGCAATATAAGAACACTACAACAGGAGAAGTGGTCAGTGAAGCTACCTCGACGTATACGGCAAAAAGCAAAGAAGATGAGTTCGACGTCTTTTTAGATCTCAAAGGCAACACAGTGAAAGACGGGGATCAGCTGACCGCTACACACGTTCTCTATTACGAAGAAGATCAACTCAATGAAGTTGCTCGAGAAGATGATCTCACCAACAAAGAACAAACTGTCAACTTCAAAACACCTGAACAGCCAAAAGAAAACAAGTCAGAGACGACCAAAAAACAAACGACCTTGCCGAAAACGGGAAGTGTCCACACGATTCTTGGGGTAGTACTAGGGGGCTTGCTGGTTACATTAGTTATATTCGTGTGGCTAAGCAGAGCCAAAAAGTAGTCTTAGCTAAATTAACGGCTATTTTTTGTCATTTATAGCATATAGATCTAGTTATTTCCTTGAAAAATCAAGTTTAACTAGGTCTATTTTTTTGCCTAAAAAAAAGAAATAGGAGGACTCATGAAACTAAAAACCATCAAAAAGAAAGAGAAAAAAGAAAAGAAACCAAAAGTCAAAAAATTATCACAAAAACGAGCAAATAAAATTGTGTTTACAGGTATGAGTCTACTAATGATCGCTTCTGCAGTAGGTGTCATTCGAGCCAATGTCGTAGCTACAAATTTTGATAATCTAACAGATAAAGTAGATCAGTTAGCTAAATCTAAAAATGAAAAGTCGATACAAAAAGAAGTATTTGATTATTCAGCGCTCTCTTTTTATGCGACTAGTTTTGCAGAAGAATATCTAAATTACGATGCTTCAGCGAATGAAGAAGAGAAAAAAGAGCGACTCGATCGCTTAGAGAAGTATTTATCAGTCGATGTCGACGTAGTGGATGAGACGAGTAAGAACCAAGAGGATTTTGTTCGAAGATTGAAGAGTGCTTCACTCGTTCGAGTCAAAGAGGAAGCAGAGTGCTTATTGGTTTATTTGAACGTCGTTTATGAAACGGAAAAGGAAGAGGAGAAAAAGACACTGACACAAGAAATGGTGTTGCCAATCCAAACAAAAAATCAGTTGTTCTCTATCGTGGGGCGCCCTTATTTCTTAGCTACCACCTTGCCACAAGGTAAAACAACAGAACTAAAACAAGCAGAAGCGAGTTTAGACGTACCTCAGCAAGAAAAAGAGGCTGTCGAAAAATTCTTGACCCTATTTTTTGAGAAATATGCAAACGGTGAGAAGCAAGAGTTGATGTTATTGATGAAAGAACCCGTTCAAACTTCTGGCGTCACAGAGTTTATTTCGTTAAATGAGAATGAAATCAAATACTTTGAAACTAAGCAAAAAGAAGTCAATGGGATACAAGTTTCAGTCACTTTTGTCGATAAACAAACAGGAATGACCCACACAGAAGATTTTTCGTTGTGGCTTACTCAAACAGAAAATTCTTATTTTGTGCGTACCCTCAAACATTACTTTACGGAAAAGGAAGGAAATTAATTTATGAATGTGAGTAATTTAGACAATTTTATGCGAACAGGTTTTATCACGCTTTTAAGTTTTGCAGTCATTTTGCTGATCTTTAAACATTGGCGAGGAGCAGAATGGCTTAAGATTGGTTCGGTCATTTTGATTGCATTGATTTTAAATGATTTTGCTACAAATCAAGGAAGGAACATTTTCAATTTAGTGAAATGGTTCCTTGGTCTATTTGGAATTACTATGTGAGGTGGGACAATGAAACATTACGATTACTCCAGAGGACTGAAAGCCCCATACTCGATCCAGGTGATCTCGTCACCAAAAGGGAAGGCGCTGTGGGTCTTCGCTCAGCCATTGAATATGTCTTATCTATTGATGTTATTCTTTTTGCTTTTTGTCACAGGGGTCTTTTGGTATAAAGTAAGGATTCCTAATATAGCTGGAATCAACCTGAATTTATTGCTGATGCTTTCTGTTCCCCATAAAGTAGCGAGATGGTACTCCGAGGCAGAATTAGACGGGAAATCGACCAATTTATTTTTAAAAGATTTTATCATTTATCTAAAGAACTTTGCTTTAGATCGACGTCCAATCATAGCTTTTGAACGAGTGGATCAACTAGAAGAATTTTCATTCAAACGATAAAAAAGAAAAGGAGAATGAGATGCAATTAGAATACCCTTTGTCAGAATATATGCATGAAAATATGCTTCTGACGCAAGAGAAAACTGCGATTGCTTATTACAGGATTCGTTCTGAAACGGTGATGTTGACGGATTTTGAAAAGAAACAAAAAACGAAGAAAAAAGTTGCCCGTGCGCTGAAACGGTTAAAAGGCAGCGGCGGCTTTGAAATCAATCTATTACCTGTAAATGCAGATATTCGAAGGAAGATGGGTGCCATGCGTTCATTGATCGATCCTGAAAATCACGCAGTAGGTGTTGATAAATTGATGAAAACAGCACAGATTTTAGAAAATGAAATGGGCATGGTCTATGAATATGCCTGGATCATTGGGGTGCCATTGGTGAAAAAAGAGATTGCTATCGATCTAAAAGAAAATATTTCCAAAGCAGTCAACCATGTAACAGAAACAATTGTGAAAGGGCTAGGATTTGATGTGGCATTGGAAAAAGAGTGGGCGAAAGATTACCAGGAACAGGAGCAAGAAATCTATCAGAATTTATCCGAACTATTGATCGAACGTTTGACAGAAGACGAACTGTATTATTATCAAGCCTACCAATTTCTGAAGAATATTCCTCATGAACGTCAAGATGTCTTAGCGAGCCAAACATTTGAAAATTTGATGGAAACAAAGATCCAACCTATTTTTTCTGGTGGCTTACACTTTCAGTGCGATTATGGCGAAAGCTATGTTTCCTATTTGCCAGTCGGAGATATCGGCGTGTTTTTAGATGGAAATCATTTGCTGGAAATCGTGCAAAAAATGCCTTTTCCAGTAGAAGTGAAAATCCAAGCTTCTTTTGCGGAAAGTAAAGGGCAATTAGCATTATCTGGTCGTTCCGCTCGTGCACGTACTCGAACGAAAAATATCATGCAAGAAGCGCATTTAGCCGGATCAAAGCAGAAACGAAAAATCGTAGAAGGACAGCTTTCTTTAGACGATCTAGATCAGAAAATCGATGATGGTGTGGATATTCTTGATTGGAAAGTTGTCTTAGTTGTTAGTGGTAACACTAAAAAACAACTGCAAGCACGGAAGAAATATTTGATCAATCGATTTGATGGATTAGGTATCCCATTATTAAAAGCAACATTCGATGATCCGTATCTTTTCCAATCCACTTTATTTGGGAACTTCCTGCGAATGAAAGACAAAAAATGGCAACATACGAGTACCATTGAATCTTTTGCAGAGTTGAATTTCTTCACTTCGCTTAAAGCTGGAACAAACTTAGGCTATTATTTTGGTCGTGTCGATACGACGTTGGAAGAAAAAGAAGACCGAAAAAGTATTTTATTGAATTCTAAGAATCTGATCTATATGAATCTCTTTTTAGCGAATAAACAAGATATTGTTGGTAAGAAAACCAATAATCCGCATTGGGCATTAACGGGGGATACTGGAAATGGAAAATCAGTGACTGCTAAAAAATTGTTCATGGAATGTGCTACATTGAAAGATCGAGTACTATATATCGATCCGAAAAAAGAAATGCGACGACAATTCATGCGAACGATCAACGATCCAATGTATCAGAAAAAATATCCTTTAGATACAGCTTTTGTCCGTTCCTTTAATTTTGTGACTTTAGATATACGAGATAAAAAGAACCTAGGCGTACTTGACCCAATCGTTCTATTTGATGAAACAGAAGCCATTGCGACAGCCAAAGCCATGCTGACCAATATCTACGAAGGAATTTGGAACTTAAAGCAGAAAACGGAGATCAATGAAACCATTGCAACAGTTGTAAAAGAACGTAAATCCGGCAAAAAAATAGGCTTTTGGCAGGTTGTTGAAAGGTTAGCTTCTAGTAGTATTCCAGATGTACAAGACATGGGCAGATTTTTGATTTCGACAATTAAAGGATCGATTTTAGAGTTGGCATTTTCTCATGGAGAAGTTCCAGGTCTATCCTTTGAAAAGAAAGTGACGATTTTAGAAATTGAAGATTTGGATCTGCCAACAGATAAAAATGAACATATGGACGAAAACAAGCGCTTGTCTGTAACCTTGATGTTTGCACTGGGCACCTTTTGTTCGAAATTCGGTTCACGCAATCCAAAACAAGAAACAGTGACTTTCTTTGATGAAAGTTGGATCTTTCAATCATCGCCAGAAGGAAAAGCAATTTTGAAATCTATGAAACGGATCGGTCGTTCCTTCAATAACTTCTTAGTGTTAATCACGCAATCGGTCAATGATCTGGATGATAAAGAAGATGGCACAGGATTTGGTACGGTTATTTGCTTTGATGAAGTGCAGAATCGAGAGGGAATCCTGCAGTATTTGAATTTGCCGATAAACGAACAAAATATGAAGTGGGTCTCGAATATGGTGCAAGGTCAATGCTTATTGAAAGACATGTTTAACCAGGTCAATCGTGTAGTTGTCCATGTCCTTTTTGAAGAATGGCTGGAGCTCTTCAAGACTGTAGACGATTCAGATGCCTCAGTAATGGAAAATCACTTTGCTGTTTAGAAAGGAGGACTGCAATGAAGTTTTTGATCGATAGCTATGATGCTTATATGGTCGGTGGTGGATTATTAGATAAAGGGTGGCAAGTTGTTAATTGGTTCTTTGTAGGCTTGCCTTTCTTTTTTCTGAAACTATGTGTGTCCTTCTTTTTGTTCTGTGAAAGTGTATTGAATCAGTCAGATTATTTTATCGCTAAACAAGCAGAGATGTTTGATATGTCTGTACAAATTTTAAGGAATTTTGGTGGCACAGGATTTGGTAGAGGCACGTTGATGGGGTTAGCAATTATGTTAAGTGCTTACTACTTGCTGTATCATTTCTTTTCCAATCGACATAATTTTTCTCAATCTTTATTGCACTATGTCGTGGTCCTTTTGTTGTTTTTTGGTTGGTTTGGACAAATAACCACTAGGCAAGGAACATACAATATGTCTAGTTTCTTTATCCAATCTGTCAACAGTATAGTAAAGACAGTTCAAAATCAGTTTATTTCTGGCACGAATTATGGTTCAGATTCAGATCAAAGCCCGATGTTTGATGCAACAGTCAAACAGACATTTTATTTGGTGAATAGTGGTTCATTGGATGGAACGATGGAGAATGGAGAGAAATTGGACGAGGCAAAACTATTACAAGTACCGAATTTGTCCAAAGAAGAAAAAGAGACTTTCAAAAAAGATAGAGAACAATATATCGATTCACTTGAAAATGAAAATCCTTATTTTGCTCAAGATGGGTCAAAGACAATGGAAAAAAGCTTTGCGATTTGGGTAGGCGTTGCGAATTTGTTTATCCTAGCCTTACCAGTTTTATACATTAATATGATGTTAACTATCATTCAGATTTTAGTGAACCTATTGATTCTTGCATTTCCAATCCTTGCATTAGCCTCTTTTTTTCCTAGATGTCAAATGCTCATGTTTAAATTTTTCAAAACACTGATTGGCATTTTATTTATGCCAGTGATCTATGGTGTTTTTATTTCAGTTCTTTTTTGGGTCAATCAACTAATCGATCAAGTATTTTTACATGCTGCTCAAGGAATCAATGAAAATCTATTGAATGTCTTATCAGGCAGTATTCTTCTATTAGGAACTAGATTGATCATGGTTCTTGTAAAAATTGTTTTTATAAGTACAGTGTGGAAAAATCGTTACCGAATACTAGGATTCTTTGCTGATGGTCAGATACAACAGCCGATATTCGAAAAGAAAGTAAACGAAAAGACTAAGGAAGGAGCAGAACAAATTAGTGGTGCGAGCATAGGGGCAGCACAATTAGCTGCTGGTGCGTACACAGGAAATCCGAACATAGCCTTAAATGGGTTATCAAAAATACTACCGGATAAAGCAATGACTCTTGGGAAAGAACACTTTTTGGATGAAGAAAATCAATTTACTGGTGTCAAGCAAGGATTGGGATCCCTATTCCGTCCGTCTGATTATGATGATACAGAATTGTCTATCCCTGAAGAAGATAAAATGGAAATGGATCAAGTAGATCAGCAAGTAGAAGATGAAGTGCTAGTTGATGAAGAAGTAGATGACAAAGCATTAGAAGATGTATTAGCAGAAATCAATGAAGCAGATCCGACTTTTGATCAATCCTTAAGTGAATCAGATGCGTTGGTTTCGGATGATGTTCTTATGTCTGATTTATCTGATTCTGATTTGACGAATGACCCAGAAGCGTTGTTTGAACAGGATGAGGTAGCAATGAGTGAGAATGAAAAACCAATTGATCCAACGGTTTTATCTGAAAAAATGAATGTGACAGTCGATAATTTTGACGAACTACAATTAGCACAAGAGGAACAAGCCTATTTTGATCATGCATATGATCCAGAGTTGATTGCCAACTATTCGTCGGAAGTAGAACCGATTCATCAAATAGAGGAGAATTTCAAAAGTTTGGAGTCCGAAGAAACATTTTTTGATGCATGGGAAGAAGAACAACAGGAACCAATGGAAGACTGGTAATTGATCAGTCTTCTTTTTTGTAGATAAACAAAGTTTTTTATAAAGTGAGGTGAAAAATGAAAAAAATTGCGTATATCATTTTAGGAACTTGTTTTGCCTTTTTGTTACCGTTTCTTTTATTTATAGGTATATTTTCCGCCAATCAAAATGGAAGTACGTCAGAATTTGAACCAGGTACACCTCAAGAACAAGTTGCTTTAGAAGTGGCTCAATATGTGCAACAAAAAGGAGGAACAAAGGAATTTGCAGCAGCATGGATCGGTAACATGGAACATGAGAGTGGATTGATCCCTTCCCGCATCCAAAGTGATTTGGCCTTTAATCCAGTATGGGCATATAATCCTGAAATTGGTGGCTATGCGATGGGATTAGCGCAGTGGGATAGTAGTCGCCGTGTGAACATGTTGAACCTTGCCAGAGAGCAAAATGAAGATTGGAAGACTGTGGCTTTTCAAATGGATTTTGCCTGGTATCATGACGGATCGGATAGTGACTTATTGAAGAATATGTCTAATGGAACAGAAATTGAAAAGTTGGCAGTCGATATATTGAAATATTGGGAACGTGCCGGAACAAAAGATGATCCAGTCGAACAAAATAAGCGAAAGACAAGTGCCGTAAATTGGTATAAACGATTATTCGAAGGTTCTTTAGGAGGAGGCTCCGCTAATATTGGTGGAGGCAAAATCGATATTTTAGAATCTGTCATGGGGCAAACGATCAATGGTGGTCAATGTTATGGGCTCACGGCTTATTATGTTCGAAAACTAGGTGGACCACAGATGATGGGTTCAGGATTTATGTATGCTCAATCGATCGGCAGCGATTATGATTGGCAAAAATAGTTTGTATAAAACTGATACTTTTGAAATCGAAGGTAACACGGGAACTATAAAGCAAATTGAAGGTAGACTATCCTTTATCAACCAAATTGATCGACATAATAACCATAGAGACTCGAATAAACATGACTTTAGAAATTTAAGTGCAAGAGAAAAACAATATCAAGCTTTTCTATTTTATAAGTACTTCTTTATAAATGATAAGCCAATCGTAATAACTGAAGGAAAAACTGATATTAAATATATACAAGCAGCATTAAAAAAATATTATTTAAATTACCCTGAACTTATTGTTAGAAATGATGATCATAAGTTTGAGTATAAAATTATGTTTTTGAAGCGTACTAAAAGATTAAATTATTTTTTTGGTCTTAATAAAGATGGCGCAGATGCTATGCAAAATTTATATCATTATTTTTATGATTATAAAAATAGTAACATTACTAATTATATGAAATATTTTAAAGGTCTCAGTAAAAAATTGCCAAGTAATCCAACTATATTTATATTTGATAATGAGTTGGCAGAAGGAAATAAGCCTGTTAGAAAATTTGTTAATCATATTTCATTAGCTGAGAATAAATGTACAGAGTTAGAAAAAGAAGAATATGTTAATTTGAATGAAAGTGCATATCTGTTAGTTAATCCACTCGTAGACAATAAAAAAGAATGCGAGATTGAAGATCTTTTTCTCCCAGAAACACTAGAACATAAAATCAATAATAAAACTTTTTGTAGAAATAAGAGTTTTAAATCTGATGAGCATTACGGAAAAGAAATTTTTTCAAATTATATAATGAAAAACTATAAAATAATCAACTTTGAAAACTTTCAACCTATGTTGAATAATTTGAGCGCAATTATATCCAGTTATAAAAAGTGAATGTAACCGTATAAGGAGTACAATAGTGAAGAAAATATTTCACTTTTGTGCTCCTTATTTTTACGAAAGGAGGAGGAGTTGCTGCGGTCGTCAGAATGGAAACAGTATTTGCGAAGTTCGTATACAACAATCGATAAAAAGAATTATTTGCGTACGTTCCAGGCTTATTATGATCCGGTCAAAGGAAAGACGAGAAAGAAAAGTGTCAATTGGAAAGCAAAAGGTTTCAAGAGTGAAAAACAAGCACTACGCTATCTGAAAGAACAGATTGAAAAAGAGTTCAACAAATATACAATGTTTTCTGATGTAAATCAATGTGAGACGTTTGGTGAATTGACGGCTCTTTGGCTGAAGGCGTGGTCGCCAACGGTTCGTCAAACAACTGTACATTATCAGAAAGAAATTCTTCACCGATACCTCCAACCGCATTTCGTAGATAATCTGCGACTGAAACAGCTGACTCCTTTATTTGTTGAAGGGGCTTGTGCGGATATTCTGATGGTTCGCTCGAAACAAACCAAAACCCTTTTAGAAAAAGCAACGTTAGAAAAGATCCGTTCTTTACTCAAACAAATCCTTTCCTATGGTTATCGTCATGATTTAATCATATTCGATTTGAATAAGATTGTATTAAAAATTCCCAATGATCGAAAAATTCGAGCGATTCAGCGTAGGAAAAAGAAATTTCTAGAAAAAAAGGAAGTACGCATTTTATTAGCAGCGATCCATGAAAAATATGAAACTAATAAAGAAATCAACAAAATGGGGAAGCTTTATCTTGATTTAGTTGAATTTATGATTCGAAATGGTCTGCGTATTGGAGAAGTAAGTGCTTTGACGATTGAGAAAGTCGATTTTTCTGCGAAAAAGCTTTTAATTAACGAAGGAGTAGTGGCGGCAGGACGATCCGTAAAAGAGTATGTACGCAGTCCACCAAAAACAATTGCTTCCATTAGAGAAATTGCTTTAGATACACGCTCTGTCGAAATTATTCAAAATAGGATCAGGATCAATCAAGCACGCCAAGTAGAAATGAAACAACGAGAAGAAGGCAATTTTTATCAAACATACAAACGAACAGAAAAAGCATCTTATAATAGAAGGATAGCTACTTCGAAAAAATTCATTTTTTCTGAAACGATCTTCCAAACGCAAAATGGTACGCCAGTTGTTTACCATTCGCTAAATGAATTTCTGAATGGTCGTGGCAACAATAAAAAAACCGTTCGTAGTGTGCAAGATATCCTGAAAGAAAAATACCCGGAATTCCAAAAGAAGGTCAGCACACATACATTCCGCTACACCCATATCTCTTTATTAGCAGAAGCTGGATTACCTATAAAAGCCATCATGGATCGTGTTGGTCACTCAGACATGAAAACAACCCTAGAGGTATATAACCAGGTAACCAGTTCAATGAAAGAAAAAATCATCCAAGAAGTCGATTCTTGGATTTTTTAGTGGATTTGTTTGCCAAATACGTTTAGTATGCGTATATAAGAGTGGTCGAAAATCGGTACGACTTTTCGACGTAAGGAGAAAGAAGTTCAATGATAGAAACAATAAATCCCGCAGAAAACAAGGTTTCTGCGTACATTCATATCCCATTTTGCGAGCATATCTGCTATTACTGTGACTTTAATAAAGTTTTTTTAGAAGGGCAACCGGTAGATGAGTATGTGGAAATGCTGCTGAATGAAATGAGATTAATGCTGGAAAGTCATCCGACAGCGAATTTGGAAACACTTTATGTAGGGGGCGGAACACCAACCTCTTTATCTGCTAAACAGCTTGATCGATTGTTATCAGGAGCTAGAGAGATCTTGCCTTTTCAGGATGGTAAAGAGTTTACTGTAGAAGCGAATCCTGGCGATTTAACCCGTGAAAAGCTTCAAGTGATGAAAAACTATGGCGTCAATCGTTTATCCATGGGAGTTCAGACATTTGACAATCGCTTATTGAAAAAAATTGGACGTAAACACACCGCAGAAGATGTGTATCAAACGATGCAATTTTTAGAAGCAGAAAATTTTACCAATGTAAGCATCGATTTGATTTATGCATTACCGGGACAAACACTAGAAGGGTATCGGGATACTTTGGAAAAAGCTTTGGCTTTGGATCTGCCTCACTATTCTTTGTACTCATTGATCCTAGAAAACAAAACAATGTTCATGAACTGGGTACGACAAGGAAGACTCGAACTGCCTGATCAGGAAACGGAAACTAAAATGTTTGAAGAGACCATTGAAGCAATGGAAAAACATGGACGTCACCAATATGAAATAAGTAACTTTGGGCTTTCCGGACACGAGTCGCAGCATAACTTGATGTATTGGAACAATGACCATTATTTTGGGTTTGGAGCAGGAGCTAGCGGTTATCTTGGAAATATTCGTTACCGCAACAAAGGACCAATCCAACACTATTTACGTCCATTACGAGTCAATGAACGCCCGGTATTGGAAGAAGAAAAATTGACACGAAAAAATCAAATAGAAGAAGAAATGTTCTTGGGTCTAAGAAAAAAAACTGGGATTGCTAAAAAACACTTCTATGATCGCTATCAACAAACGATTGAATCGGTATACGGAGATGTGTTGATGAAGTTAGAGGAAGAAGGGTTACTTGTTAATGAAGAAGACCGTATTTATTTGACACCTAGAGGAACTTTTTTGGGAAACAATGTGTTTGAGCGTTTTTTGTTTGAAAAATAGTTTAAAGAATATTTGTTTTTTATCGGAATTTAAATAAAAAAGTTCAAAAATACAATAAAGAACTATTGAAACGTTGATATAACTGGATTTATAGCGATTGCTCAGAGTTAGCACTCTGAACGATAGAGTGCTAAAAAATGAAGTCTTTCTCTTGACAGGAGAAGGGCTTCTTGCTATATTTATAAGTGGATTAGCACTTAGAATCTATGAGTGCTAATGAGAGGTGAGGAAGATGTTAACAAAGCGACAAAACGACATTTTACGTCTGATCATCCAACACTATACGAGTAGTGGCGTGCCCGTTGGTTCCAAAACATTGATGTCTGAGGGAGTCAAGGCCAGTTCAGCAACGATTCGCAATGATATGAAGGCATTAGAAGATGAAGGGTTGCTGTTGAAGACTCACTCTTCTTCTGGGCGGATTCCATCTGCTTTAGGCTATCGTTATTATGTGGATCATTTGTTAAAACCTGCTAGCGTAGCAGAAGATGATCTGCTGCTGATACGTCAGTCTTTAGGTAGAGAATTTCACGAGATCAATGAGATCATTAAGCAATCTGCTGAGATCTTATCTGAGCTGACAAGTTATACGACTTTTTCGTTGGGACCTGAAATAAAAGACCGCCGATTAACAGGCTTTCGTATCGTACCCTTGAATAATCGACAGATCATTGCGATTGTCGTGACAGATATGGGAAATGTAGAAAGCCAAGTGTTCACTCTTCCCGAATACATGGGAAGTCAGGAACTAGAAAAAATGGTGCAAATTGTAAACGACCGTCTAGTCGGGGATCCTCTGATGACGGTGTACCATAAACTACGTACAGAGATTCCGATGATTCTTCATAAATATTTCCAGACGACAGAAGGGATGTCCCAGTTGTTTGACACCGTTCTTGGTCATGTATTTGAAGAAAAAGTTTATGTCAGTGGACAAATGAATCTCTTGGATTATGAGCCCCGTCAAGATCTTGATCAGTTTAAATCGATGTTTTCTTTTATGAAAGACTCCGATGGACTTACACAAATGATCACTCCGATGGATAGTAATATTCATATCAAGATCGGTGCTGAATTAGGTAATGATTTATTGCAGAATATGAGCATGATTCAAGCAAGTTACGAGATAGATGGTCATGGAAGAGGTACAATAGCCTTGTTGGGGCCGACTAGTATGCCTTATTCTCGGATGTTTGGTCTAGTGGATGTTTATCGAAGAGAACTAGCAGCTAAGCTTGCTGATTACTATCGATCACTTGACTTGTCAAACTCGTAATGTGAATAACGAAGCTATTTGCAGCTGATCGTTCTCTCTTTCTTAATAAGAGCAATCAAACAGCTGACTGAATAATGAAAGGAAGACTGTATCGTGAAAGAAAATCAAGAAGAACTAGATAAAGAAATGACAGATGCTCAACCAGAACCGGAAATCGATGTCGAAGCTGCAGAAGATTCAGGCATTTCAGAAGTTGAAGCGGAAGAATTCGAATCAGCAAAATTAAAAGCTGAATTAGAAGAAATGGAAGATAAATATTTGCGAGCTCGTGCGGAAATCGCAAATATGGCAAATCGAGGAAAAAATGAACGTGAGCAATTACAAAAATACCGTTCACAAGATTTAGCCAAAAAATTGCTTCCATCAATTGACAATCTGGAACGTGCATTAGCCACAGAAGTGTCAGATGATCAAGGAGCAAGCTTGAAAAAAGGCGTGGAAATGGTCTTGGAAAGTTTACGTAACGCACTGGAAGAAGAAGGAATCGAGAAAATCCCTGCTAAAGGAGAATCCTTTGATCCTAATCTTCATCAAGCAGTACAAACTGTTCCAGCGACTGAAGATACACCAGCCGATACGATTGTAGAAGTACTACAAGAAGGCTATAAATTACATGATCGCGTGTTAAGACCAACTATGGTCATTGTTGCACAATAATTGTGCGGATATAAAACTTACACTTTCAATTAAAGAAGGAGACGTTAATTATGAGTAAAATTATCGGTATTGACTTAGGTACGACTAACTCTGCAGTAGCAGTACTAGAAGGAAACGAAGCAAAAATCATCGCTAACCCAGAAGGAAACCGTACAACACCTTCTGTTGTATCATTCAAAAATGGAGAAATCCAAGTAGGGGAAGTGGCAAAACGTCAAGCTGTGACAAACCCAAATACGATTTCATCAATCAAACGCCATATCGGTGAAGCTGGTTACAAAGTAGATGTAGAAGGCAAATCATACACACCTCAAGAAATCTCAGCAATGATTCTTCAATATATCAAAGGATTTGCAGAAGATTACTTAGGTGAAAAAGTCGAAAAAGCAGTTATTACTGTACCAGCTTACTTTAACGATGCACAACGTCAAGCAACAAAAGATGCTGGTAAAATCGCTGGTTTAGAAGTAGAACGTATCGTCAATGAACCAACTGCAGCTGCTCTTGCTTATGGTTTGGATAAAACAGATCGTGACGAAAAAATCTTAGTATTCGACCTTGGTGGTGGTACTTTTGACGTATCAATCCTTGAATTAGGAGACGGTGTCTTTGATGTATTGTCAACAGCTGGTGACAACCATCTAGGTGGGGATGACTTTGATAACAAAATCATCGACTACATGGTAGCAGAATTCAAAAAAGAAAACAGCATTGACTTGTCTCAAGATAAAATGGCGTTACAACGCTTGAAAGATGCCGCTGAAAAAGCGAAAAAAGATTTATCTGGCGTATCAAGCACACAAATCAGCTTACCATTTATCACAGCTGGTGAATCTGGACCATTGCACTTGGAAATGACATTGACACGTGCAAAATTTGATGAATTAACAGCTGACTTAGTAGAACGTACGAAAGTACCAGTACGTCAAGCACTAAAAGATGCAGGTCTATCACAATCAGAAATCGACGAAGTTATTTTGGTCGGTGGATCTACTCGTATCCCTGCAGTTGTAGAAGCAGTACGTAAAGAAACAGGAAAAGAACCAAACAAATCAGTTAACCCTGATGAAGTAGTTGCGATGGGTGCCGCTATCCAAGGTGGCGTAATCACTGGTGATGTAAAAGATGTTGTTTTACTTGATGTTACGCCATTGTCATTAGGTATCGAAACAATGGGTGGTGTATTCACTAAATTGATTGACCGCAATACAACGATCCCAACAAGTAAATCACAAGTGTTCTCAACTGCGGCAGATAATCAACCAGCAGTAGACATCCATGTATTACAAGGTGAACGCCCAATGGCTGCTGACAACAAAACACTAGGAAGATTCCAATTGACAGATATTCCAGCAGCTCCTCGTGGTATCCCACAAATCGAAGTAACATTCGATATTGATAAAAACGGGATTGTAAATGTATCTGCGAAAGATCTAGGTACACAAAAAGAACAAAAAATCACGATTAAATCTTCTTCAGGTCTAACAGACGAAGAAATCGAACGTATGGTAAAAGATGCAGAAGCAAACGCTGAAGCAGATAAAGCTCGTAAAGAGGAAGTTGACCTACGTAATGATGTAGACGCATTGCTATTCTCTGTGGACAAAACATTGAAAGAATTAGAAGGCAAAGTGGACGAAGAAGAAGTGAAAAAAGCAGAAACAGCTCGCGATGAATTGAAAGCCGCTGTTGAAGCAAACAACATCGAAGAAATGAAAACTAAACGCGATGCATTGAACGAAATCGTTCAAAACTTGACTGTTAAACTATACGAACAAGCGGCACAACAACAAGCTCAAGAAAACCCAGAAGCAGCTCAAGGCGGAGCAGATGATGTCGTTGATGCTGATTTTGAAGAAGTCGATGGCGACGATAAATAATCAGTTCACTGAATTTCGAGAGAAGGCCAAAGTTGCTACTTTGGCTTTTTCTTTTGAAAAATAGTTTGAAGTATCGGTTTTTGTTTCAAACAAAATATGATATGATAACAAGCGACGTGAAAATGATGAGAACCAATAGGAGGAAAGCCTATGGCAACAAAACGTGATTATTATGAAGTCTTAGGGCTCTCAAAAGGAGCATCAGAAGATGAAATAAAGAAAGCTTATCGTAAGCTTTCAAAAAAATACCATCCTGATATCAATAAAGAACCTGATGCGGAAGAAAAATTCAAAGAAGTATCAGAAGCTTATGAAATTTTAAGTGATCCGCAAAAACGCGCTGCATATGACCAATACGGGCATGCAGGTACAGATCCAAATTACGGTGCTGGTGGAGCTGGTGGCGGATTTGGTGGATTCGGCGGCTTCTCTGGCGGCGGCTTCGGTGGTTTTGAAGATATCTTCGACTCGTTCTTTGGAGGGGGAGGTCGTTCAGTCGATCCCAATGCGCCTCGTCAAGGTGCTGATTTGCAATATACGATCGACTTATCTTTTGAAGAAGCAATTTTTGGCGTAGAGAAAGAAATCAAGTACAATCGGGAAGAGATCTGTCATACTTGTGGCGGAAATGGGGCAAAACCAGGTACGCAACCAACTACTTGTCATAAATGCCATGGTGCAGGTACGATCAATGTAGAACGCCAAACACCTCTTGGACGAGTGATGAGCCGTCAAACTTGTGATGTTTGTCATGGTACAGGAAAAGAAATCAAAGAACCTTGTCCAACCTGTCATGGCTCAGGTCATGAGAAGAAAGCTCACTCAGTCAAAGTGAATGTACCAGCTGGGGTAGAAGAAGGACAACAAATGCGTTTAGCTGGTCAAGGAGAAGCCGGAGAAAACGGCGGACCATTTGGTGATTTGTATGTGGTCTTCCGTGTAGAAGAAAGTGATATCTTTGACCGTGAAGGCTCTGAAATTTACTATGAATTGCCTTTAAGTTTTGTACAAGCAGCTTTGGGCGATGAAGTCCAAGTACCAACTGTCCATGGAGATGTGAAACTGAAAATTCCTGCTGGTACACAGACAGGTACGAACTTCCGTTTACGTGGAAAAGGCGCTCCGAAGTTACGTGGTGGTGCAACAGGCGACCAACATGTCAAAGTAAAACTGATCACGCCGAAAAATCTAAATGAACAACAAAGAGAAGCGTTACGTGCATTCGCTGAAGCTGGCGGCATCAAAGTAGAAGAACAACAAGAAGATGGTTTCTTCGATAAATTCAAAGATGCTTTTGGCGGGAAAAAGCGGAAGTAGCTTTTCTAGTAAAAAACACAAGTGTCAAAAAGACTTACCAAAATTTTCTATTTCTAGAAAAAATTGGTAAGTCTTTTATTTTTTTATGTATTAACACTTAGTAATCCTAGTTTTCAATAGCGTTTATTAGGGGGGGAAAGGAATATAGGAAATGAAACAAGGGGATGGCTATTACTTTCTATATTGATAAAAAGTTGTTAATGAGCCATTACTATACTTTGGTAAAATATGAATAAATAAAAAAGTCGATTGATTGAATAAATTTGTTTGAATTTCAAATATGTATAAAAATATATTTGTTTGAAAAATATTGTGAAAGGAGAATCTATTAGAAATTTTAATTTAAAAAAGTAAAAAATATGGAGGGAATCATTATGGAAGTTGCAAAAAGAGTATTGATAATTCTATTAACGACTAAAGCATTGTTATTGTTTTCTAGCTCGGTGCACGCGACGACAACGTTAAATAATATTGAAGTAGACGAAACTGTTCAAGAAGTGTTTACTAACTCCCAAATCAAACCTGAACAGCTTATTGATAATTTCACAAATAACAAAGTAATGGAACAAACTGATGTACTTCGCTCAGGTAGACGTGCATCATTCTATCGTGGGACTTTTATGATGTGGTCGCGTGATAATATAAATTTTAATATAAGTGGAGGAAGGGTGACAAGTAGTTCTGGATTTCAAGAAGCAGGTTGGATTTTTCCTAACATTGTTAGAACACGAGGTATTGTTCGTACGAGTACAGCAGCAACAACACATCTTTGGCGAGGAACAAAAACAATTGGAGCAGGAAGTGTTACTCCATGGGGGGATATAGTTATATATAACCATGATTATACTGATTATTATGGAGTACATGGTAATGGTGGTTCTACATGGTACTAATCTATTCAGGAGTTTGTCTATGAAACTTATTGATTTTTCTAAACGATTTGGGCAAAAAATCTTATTTGATCATCTGTCATTCACATTTGATCAAAATAAAATCTATTATCTTTATGGGGATAATGGCATTGGCAAAACCACTTTATTTCGCTGCATTGTCGGTATTGATAGCTACTCTGGAACGATTGAAAAAACAGGTAGTTGTTTTTGTGTTTTTGACTCCACCCCGTTTTACTTGAATCTAACTGGATTAGATAATCTGATTTTACTGACAAGAAATCGGCAAATAAAAGAACTAATCTCTAAACAAAAAATCGATTTTTTACCCCTTTCATTTTTATCGTATGTGAAAGTTAAGAACTATTCTCTGGGAGAAAAAAAGATACTTTCGCTGCTATTGCTATTGTTGCTTGCGCCCCGAGTTGTTTTATTAGATGAAGTGTTGAATGGATTAGATCAAAAGAATCGAAAAGTGCTACTTTATTGCTTAGTTCAGCTGAAAAAAGAAGCTACAGTCATCTTAAGTGGTCATGAAGAATATTACTTGGAAATGGCTGATGAGTTATTAAATGTAAAAAACGGAAAAATAGAACCTATCACGTCCGAGGATCTACGCAGCTTTTTTATTTCAACAAAAAGGAGGTAAAAATGCTTTTTGAATTTTATTATCAAAGACGTTCGAAAATATTTTACCTTTTTCTTTCAGTAATATTGTTGCTTTCTACTTTAATGTTCGTTTCTCAAATAATGCTCATTCAAAGTCACCTTCGTCATTTCCAATATTATGTAGAGGAAGCCTTGGCAAGGGGTGAAACGATCCAAGAAATACTTGAACAACCTTTTTCTATCAGTATGAACGAAAATACTGAAATAGTTGACAATCCGTTGAAATATCATTACGTTGCTTATCATTCCAGTTTTGCAGCTTTAAATGTCCAAAACGGGATCAATCAATTATTGTCTTCTTCGTTTTTTGTTCTCTTTCCTTTTTTTTCGGGGGTATACGGGATAGTAATAGCAAATGCAGATATCAAATACCATACAATGAAAATCAGGCGCTGTTTGGATTCTCAATGGCAAATCAATCGTCATAAGATAGGAGCAGGGTTTCTTAGTTTAACTATTTTTATACTTGCTTCTCTCAGTTTATTTTTGATGTTGCAGTCTTTTTCAAGATTTTTTGTTCAGGCTGACAAATCGACACAAATCGATGAAGCGTTAATTAGGCAAATATCTTATCTTGAGAAAGCGCCGCTTCAATTGAGTGTCCTATTGGGGTTCGCATTTCTTTCCTTTTTAGTTTGTTATTATTTTACAACAGTCGTAAAGAATTCTTTCCTCAGCCTATGTCTCTTAGGAAGCTATTTTCTTTTTTTGCCACCACTAGGAAAATATGATCTCAAGAATATTTTGTTATATCTATATCCTAAAATTTTTAATACAAATGCTTCAACTTTTAGGATCAATTCGGGGACGAGGGTTGAGTTTGGTATGTTCCATGTGTGCATTCTGTGTGGAATGATTGTTCTATATGTATACTTGATGGAATTCGTGCAACAAAAATATAGTGTTATCACGGAAAAATAAAAAGGCTGAAACATAAGTCAAGTAAATAGGTCTCCAAGAGATAGGTGTATTTCTTTGTAACTTCATACATCAATCTTTTGGAGATACCTGTTTTCAGTGACTTTGTCTCAGTCTATAGAAGTAAATTTAAATATTTAATACTTTGTTCAAGAAATCTTTTGTCCGTTCATTTTGCGGATTTTCAAAAATCTGTTGAGGCGTTCCATCTTCTAAAAAGTTTCCGTCGTCAATGAACATGACGCGATTGGCTACTTCTTTAGCGAACCCCATTTCGTGCGTAACGATAACCATCGTCATACCTTGTTCTGCCAATTTTTTCATGACGTTCAAGACATCACCGACCATTTCAGGGTCGAGTGCAGAAGTAGGCTCATCAAAAAGCATGATGTCAGGATTCATCGCTAGAGCACGAGCGATAGCTACACGTTGTTTTTGTCCACCGGAAAGCATTTCAGGATACATATCTTTTTTATCTTCTAGACCAACTGTCTGTAGCAATTTGATTGCTTTTTTCTCTGCTTCTTCTCTGGATTCTTTCTTCAGATCCATCGGTGCTAAAATGATGTTTTCCAAAATAGAAAGATGAGGGAATAGGTTAAAGTGCTGGAATACCATTCCGATATGTTGTCTCACCAAGTTGATATCTGTGCTTTTATCCATCAAGTGGGCGCCGTCAATAATGATTTCACCGTCAGAAGGTTCTTCTAAACGATTCAAGCAACGCAAGAATGTACTTTTTCCTGAACCTGAAGGGCCGATGATACAGACGACATCTCCTTCGTTGATGGATACGTTGATGTCGTTTAATACTGTGTTATCGCCGTATTTTTTGACTAGATGCTCAACTAAGATTTTTTCTGCCATCTTACTTCACCTTCTTTTCTAAAACTTTCGCTAATTTTGTCAATGCTGTGATCAAGATCAAGTACATGATCGCGATGATCAAATAAACATACGTACTTTGTGTCGTACGTGCAACGATGATCTTACCAGTTTGTAGCAATTCGACTACACCGATTGCGGAAATGATCGTTGTATCTTTCAATGAGATAACGAACTGATTCACGAATGATGGAATCATGATGCGTATCGCTTGTGGTAAAATGATTTTTTGCATCGTCCGATTATAAGAAAGACCCAGACTTCTAGAAGCTTCCATTTGTCCGACAGGAACGGCATTGATTCCGCCTCGAACAATCTCTGCGATATAAGCACTTGCGTTAAGAGTCAAGGTGATAACACCAGCGATGAAGTCGGGGATCGTAAATCCAACGATACCAGGCAATCCAAAGAAAATAAAGAATGCAAGAACCATCATCGGAATCCCACGGATGATATCGACATAAATGCTAGCAACCGTGCGAAGCGCGCGTATTGGTGCTACACTGAATAATCCAAAAATCACACCGATCACTATAGCTAAAGCAAAGGAGATCAAAGTCAAGAGAATCGTTCGCCAAAGTCCTTTTAACAATGCTTGATAGTTGTTTTGGATAAGTCCAAGAAATGTCGATTCATCAGCTGCGGAAGAATCACTAGAAGATTCTGAACCATCTGCTACATATTCTTTGATGATCTTATCGTACTCGCCTGTTCTTTTTAATTCTTTCAATCCTTCATTGAACATATTAAGAAGTTCAGGGTTTTGCCCTTTTTTGACGGCAAATGCATACTTTCCGCCAGATTCTTTTTCAATCGGTGTTTCCAATTCTTGTCCTTGTTTGATCGCATAACCAATTACTGGATAATCATCCATCATGGCATCAATTGCGCCAACTTTCAACCCGTCATACAATTGATCTGCAGCATCAAAATATTTGATAGAATAGCCGTATTCAGATTCATGATCGCTTAAAAATTCTGCACTTTCGGTCCCAACTTTTGCTCCGACTGTTTTTCCTTTCAAATCTTCATAAGACTTGATCGAAGTATCGCCTTTTTTGACAGCTAATTGAATTCCGCTGTCAAAGTAAGAATCAGAAAAATCGTAGCTTTTCTTTCTTTCGTCCGTTACCGTCATTCCGGCAATCATCCCGTCTGCTTGTCCTGATTCTAAAGCTTGCAAAGCGGCGGAGAATCCACGATAGTCCATTCGGATGTTGAATCCTTGCAGTTTGGCGATGCTTTCCATCAATTTTACATCGATACCCTCGTACTCACCGTTTGCGTTTTGAAATTCAAATGGAGCAAAAGCAGAGTCGCTGGCAATTACGTATACGTCTTTTTTGGGCTCTATTTTTTGCATTGTCTCGCTTGTGCTTGACTCTGCTGTTGTAGTGTTGTCAGCTTGTGCAACATGACCAAACGCAAGTGTCACAAGTCCTGTCATTAAGAAAACAAATGAGTGAAATAAATGCTTTCTTTTCATAATCAACCTCCTAAATTTCCAATATTTTATTATTATAGGCGAAAAGTGCTGAATCAGACAAGACTGTAGGCTCGAAAAAATGAAAAAAATACGAGTTTCTAACATTCTATGTTATAAAACGTAACATAGATAATGAGAGAAAAAAGTGGCGAAAGTATGTTCGGTGTGGTATAATTTTTTAGTAAGGAATGCCTTTGCTTTCCTTTTCTTTTTATTGGTCGTAAAATGAAAAGGAATGAATGAAAAGGAGGACAAAGAATGATTGAAAGAGATACCTCCCGACGCTTTGAGCTTGTCTCGAAATACCAACCGGCTGGTGATCAGCCTGAAGCGATTAACCAATTAGTGGATGGCGTAGTCGGCGGGAAAAAAGCACAAATTTTATTAGGTGCGACTGGAACAGGGAAAACATATACGATTTCCAATCTTATTGAGAAAGTGAATAAACCAACACTGATTATTGCCCATAACAAAACATTGGCTGGTCAGCTGTACGGGGAATTCAAGGAATTTTTCCCTAACAATGCTGTTGAATATTTTGTTTCTTATTATGATTATTATCAGCCTGAAGCTTATGTGCCTTCAAGCGATACGTATATCGAAAAAGATTCAAGTGTAAATGATGAGATCGATAAATTACGACATTCGGCTACTAGTTCATTATTAGAAAGAAATGATGTGATCGTCATTGCATCCGTTTCATGTATTTTTGGATTAGGTTCGCCTTTTGAGTATCAAAAACAAGTCGTTTCGATTCGACAAGGAGCAGAATTAGATCGCAACCAGTTGATTCGTGACTTAGTCAGTATCCAGTTCGAAAGAAATGATATAGATTTTCAGCGCGGTCGTTTTCGAGTGCGTGGTGATGTCGTGGAGATTTTCCCGGCTTCAAGAGATGAACGTGCCTTACGAGTGGAGTTTTTTGGAGATGAAGTCGAACGTATCCGAGAAGTCAATGCGCTGACAGGTGAAGTTTTAGGAGAAACGGAACATGTAGCAATCTTTCCGGCAACTCACTTTGTGACGAATGACGAACATATGGAGCATGCCGTAGCGAATATCAAAGCAGAATTAGAGCAGCGTTTAGCTGTTTTACGAAATGAAAACAAACTTCTAGAAGCTCAACGTTTAGAACAGCGAACCAATTACGATATTGAAATGATGTTAGAAATGGGCTACACTTCAGGAATCGAAAATTATTCCCGGCATATGGACGGACGTAAAGAAGGCGAACCGCCTTATACGCTATTGGATTTCTTTCCTGAAGATTTTTTGATCGTGGCTGACGAATCGCACGTGACCATGCCTCAAATCAGAGGAATGTATAATGGCGACCGAGCGAGAAAACAGATGCTAGTAGATTACGGTTTCCGTTTGCCATCTGCTTTAGATAATCGGCCGCTTCGTCTAGAAGAATTTGAAAAACATGTCAATCAGATCATTTATGTCTCTGCGACACCAGGACCATATGAATATGAACAAACAGATACCGTTATCCAACAAATCATCCGTCCGACAGGGCTGCTTGATCCAGTAATCGAAGTCCGCCCAATCATGGGACAAATCGATGATCTAGTAGGCGAAATAAATGAACGGGTCGAAAAAGATCAACGGGTGTTTGTAACGACATTGACGAAAAAAATGGCAGAAGACCTCACAGATTATTTCAAAGAATTAGGAATCAAAGTCAAATATCTGCATAGCGACATCAAAACGTTGGAACGAACAGAGATCATTCGAGATCTACGATTAGGCGAATTTGATGTGTTAGTCGGAATCAATTTGCTTCGTGAGGGATTAGATGTACCTGAAGTTTCCCTTGTTGCTATCTTGGATGCAGATAAAGAAGGCTTTTTACGTAGCGAACGTTCCTTAGTCCAAACGATTGGGCGAGCTGCTCGTAATGAAGAAGGTAAAGTAATCATGTACGCAGACAAGGTGACGGATTCTATGCGTTTAGCGATGGATGAAACGTCAAGACGTCGTACAATTCAGCAGAAGTACAATGAAGAACATGGGATCGTTCCAAAAACGATCATTAAAGAAATCCGAGATTTGATTTCTATTACGAAAGAATCGGAAGATGATACAAAAGAAGCGGTACAAGTCTCGTACGAAGAAATGACGAAGGAAGAAAAAGACACATTATTGATGAAATTAGAAAAAGAAATGAAAGATGCGGCAAAAGCTTTGGATTTTGAAACAGCCGCTAATGTACGAGATATGATTTTAGAATTAAAAGCTTCGAAGTAGGAGGACAACATGGCTAACGATAAAATTACGATTCATGGTGCACGTGCCCATAACTTGAAAAATATAGATGTCACGATTCCACGAGACAAATTCGTGGTCGTTACAGGTTTGTCCGGTTCTGGAAAAAGTTCCTTAGCATTTGATACACTGTATGCCGAAGGACAGCGGAGATACGTAGAAAGTCTTTCTGCGTATGCCCGCCAGTTTTTAGGTCAAATGGATAAACCAGATGTAGACAGCATCGACGGATTGAGTCCGGCGATTTCTATTGATCAGAAAACAACAAGTAAAAACCCTCGTTCGACAGTAGGTACTGTGACGGAAATCAATGACTATTTACGCTTGTTGTTTGCTCGTGTAGGACATCCGATTTGTCCCAACGATCATATCGAGATTACCAGTCAATCAGTAGATCAAATGGCAGATCAAGTAATGGATTTGCCTGAGCGCACAAAGATCCAAGTATTGGCACCGATCGTGGTAAAGAAAAAAGGACAACATAAAAAAATATTCGAAAGAATCCAAAAAGAGGGATACGTCCGCGTTCGAGTCGATGGTGAAATCTATGATTTAAGTGAAGTGCCTGAGCTGGAGAAAAATAAAAAACATGATATCGCGATCGTCATCGACCGGATCATTGTGAAAGAAGGGATTCGTTCTCGTCTATTTGATTCTTTAGAGGCAGCCTTGCGACTGGCAGATGGCTATGCTTTGGTTGATGTGATTGGCGAAGAAGAAATGTTGTTTAGTGAACACTATGCTTGTCCTTATTGCGGATTTACTGTTGGTGAACTAGAACCAAGACTGTTCTCCTTCAATGCGCCTTTTGGAGCTTGTCCAGACTGTGACGGTTTAGGCGTCAAATTAGAAGTCGATCAAGATTTAGTCATTCCAGATAGAACGAAGACGCTTAGTCAAGGTGCAATCGTTCCATGGAACCCAATCAGCTCTCAATATTATCCTCAAATGTTAGCGCAGGCTTGCGAAAGTTTCGGTATCGATTTGGATACACCATTCGAAGAATTACCGGAAGAACATCAGGAGATCATCTTAAATGGGACAGATGAACTTTTCCATTTCCATTATGAAAATGATTTTGGTGGCGTTCGCGATGTAGAAACAACTTTCGAAGGAGTATTGAAAAATATCGAACGTCGTTATCATGATACGAACAGTGATTTCACGCGTGAGCAAATGCGTCTTTATATGACCGAATTGACTTGTCAGACGTGTAAAGGTTATCGTTTGAATCCTCAAGCATTATCTGTTCAAATCAATGGAACGAATATTGGGCAAACAAATGAATTGTCTATCCAAAAAGCAGTAGACTTCTTCTCAAACCTTACATTATCTGAACAAGAAAAAGTGATTGCCAAACCGATTTTAAAAGAAGTAAATGACAGACTTTCATTCTTAGAAAATGTCGGATTAGACTATCTAACCTTGAGTCGTGCTTCTGGAACGTTATCTGGAGGAGAAGCACAGCGAATCAGATTGGCTACGCAAATTGGATCGAATCTTTCTGGAGTTCTGTATATTTTAGATGAACCATCGATCGGATTGCATCAACGCGATAATGATCGACTGATTGGCTCATTGAAGAAAATGCGTGATCTTGGCAATACACTCGTTGTGGTCGAACATGATGAAGATACGATGTGGGCAGCAGATTATCTGATTGACGTCGGACCTGGAGCAGGGGAACAAGGCGGACAAATCGTTGCTGCAGGTACTCCTGAAGAAGTAGCTAATGATGAAAATTCTTTGACAGGGAAATATCTTTCAGGGAAAAAATCGATCCCGGTGCCAAAAGAACGCCGTAAAGGTAATGGGAAAGCAATCAAGATTACTGGTGCTTCAGAAAACAATCTGAAAAATATCAGTGTCGAATTTCCTTTAGGAGAATTTGTAGCAGTAACAGGTGTGTCAGGTTCTGGAAAGAGTACATTGGTCAATAGTATCTTAAAGAAATCATTAGCGCAGAAATTAAATAAGAATTCTGCCAAGCCAGGTAAATTCAAGACAATTTCCGGCTACGAAAGTATCGAAAAGATCATCGACATCGATCAAAGCCCAATCGGACGGACGCCGAGAAGTAATCCAGCGACTTATACGAGTGTCTTTGATGATATCCGTGGGTTATTTGCTCAAACAAACGAGGCAAAAATGCGGGGATATAAGAAAGGTCGTTTTAGTTTCAACGTAAAAGGCGGTCGTTGTGAAGCGTGTCGTGGGGATGGGATTATTAAGATCGAAATGCACTTTTTGCCTGATGTCTATGTTCCTTGTGAAGTATGTCATGGCAAACGATATAACTCTGAAACATTAGAAGTACATTACAAAGGAAAAAGCATTGCAGATGTTTTGGAAATGACGGTAGAAGATGCTGTAGAATTCTTCAAGCATATTCCAAAGATCCATCGCAAACTGCAAACGATCGTTGATGTTGGCTTAGGGTATGTGACGATGGGACAACCAGCAACGACATTGTCCGGCGGCGAGGCGCAACGGATGAAACTTGCCAGTGAATTACACAAAATCTCTAATGGAAAGAATTTCTATATTTTAGATGAACCAACGACTGGTCTTCATAGCGACGATATCGCCCGTTTGCTGCAAGTGTTACAAAGATTAGTAGACGCTGGTAACACAGTTTTAGTGATCGAACACAATCTAGATGTAATCAAAACAGCCGATCATATCATTGATTTAGGACCAGAAGGCGGAGAAGGCGGAGGAACGATCCTTGCGACTGGAACTCCAGAAGAAATCATTGATGTAAAAGAAAGCTATACAGGTCACTATTTGAAAAAAATAATGGTATAAAGAAGAAAGATTGCTGAGATAGTTAAAAAAACATAAAAAAATGAATTTTTGCTTGTTTTCTTAATACCAGTGTTCTAGAATCATTACATGGTAGTTCTTTCTACACTGATTGGTATAGATAAAAACTTCCTATAAGTTCAATCCGTTCAAAAAAGAATTGAGCAATCGGAGGAGTTTCCTTTGATTGCTTTTTTCTTTATGGTATGATATTCCTTGTGTAGTTAGAAAAGAAAAACAAGAGATTATGAGTAAGTGAGAGATAATGATGAACAGTATTGAAAATGAAGAATTTATCCCTATATTATTAGGAAGCGACATGAACGTTTATGGTATGGCACGTTCTTTTAATGAAGCATACGGCAAAGTCTGCCAAGCATATGCTTCTGATCAATTAGCCCCTACCCGCTACAGTAAAATCGTCAATGTAGAAGTCATTCCAGGATTTGATAAAGACCCTGTATTTATCGAGACGATGCTTCGTTTGGCAAAAGAAAGATATTCTGATAAGAGTAAAAAATATCTTTTGATCGCTTGTGGTGATGGGTATGCAGAATTGATCTCTCAACATAAGCAAGAGCTGTCAGAATATTTTATCTGTCCGTATATTGATTATTCTTTATTTGAAAGACTGATCAATAAAGTAAGCTTTTATGAAGTTTGTGAAGAATATGATCTTCCGTATCCTAAAACATTGATTGTCAGAGAAGAAATGTTAGTAAATGGACGCTTAGAACAGGAATTGCCTTTTGAATTCCCGGTTGCTTTGAAACCCGCAAACAGTGTGGAGTACCTTTCTGTTCAATTTGAAGGAAGAAAAAAAGCGTTTATTCTAGAAACGAGAGAAGAGTTTGATTTGATCTTAGGTCGGATCTATGAAGCCGGTTATACTAGTGAAATGATCGTACAAGATTTTATCCCGGGTGATGATAGTAATATGCGTGTGCTAAATGCGTATGTAGATGAAGATCATCAAGTTCGGATGATGTGTCTTGGTCATCCACTGTTAGAAGATCCTACACCAGCATCGATTGGAAATTACGTTGTGATCATGCCAGATTATAACGAAAAAATCTATCAAACCATTAAAGCATTTTTGGAAAAAATCGAATATACCGGCTTTGCCAATTTCGATATGAAGTATGATCCTAGAGATGGAGAATATAAATTATTTGAAATCAATTTGAGACAAGGACGTAGCAGTTTCTTTGTGACATTGAACGGCTTGAATCTGGCTCGTTTCGTCACAGAAGATCGAGTGTTCAACAAACCCTTTGTTGAAACGACCTATGGAACGAATCAATCAGATAAAGCAAGATTATGGATGGGTGTGCCCAAAAAAATCTTTTTAGAATATGCTCGGGAAAATGAAGACAAAAAACTAGCTGAGCAAATGATCAAAGAAAATCGTTACGGCACTACTGTATTTTATGAAAAAGATCGGTCAATCAAGCGCTGGATGTTGATGAAATATATGTTCCATAACTATATTCCAAGATTCAAAAAGTATTTTCATGTGAAAGAAGGCTAGTTCATGGAGAATTTTTTCAGTATTTTAGGCGGAATGGGCACGATGGCGACAGAAAGTTTTGTTCGCTTGATCAACCACCGAACGAAAGCTACAAAAGATCAAGAATATTTGAATTATGTCTTATTCAATCATGCAACAGTTCCTGATCGTACAGCTTATATTTTAGATCGATCAGAAGAAAATCCAATGCCGTTTCTGCTGGACGATATTGAGAAACAAAATTTATTGCGACCAAACTTCATTGTGTTGACTTGTAACACAGCACATTACTTTTTTGAAGAATTACAAGCGGCAACGGATATTCCTATCCTGCATATGCCAAGAGAAGCAGCAAATGAACTTGTCCGTCAGCATACGACAGGGAGAGTAGCGATTCTAGGAACAGAAGGAAGTATGAAAGCTGGAATCTATGAACGCGAAGTCAAAAATCTTGGATTCGAAACAGTGATTCCTGATACTGCGCTTCAAGAAAAAATCAATTATTTGATCTATCATGAAATCAAAGAGTCAGATCACTTGAATCAAGAACTCTACTATGAGATTTTGGAGGAAGCGGTAGAGCGATTAAACTGTGAAAAAGTTATCCTAGGTTGCACGGAATTATCTTTGATGCATGAATTTGCCGAAGATAACCATTACCCAGTGATCGATGCTCAATCTATTTTAGCGGATCGGACGATCGAACGTGCATTAGCTGAAAGAAATGAAGCATTAGATACAGTATCTGAAAAGTAGAAAAATCTTGGATTTGGGGCAAATATCCTAAAAGATATTTGGTCCAAATCTTTTTGTAAAAGAGAAAGAAAGCTGGTAATGATACGCCCGGAATGATATAATTTTATTATGTACAATGTGAGAGGGGTTCGTAAATATGACAGATAATTTGCAATTAGTCATCATAACAGGTATGAGCGGTGCAGGAAAAACAGTAGCTATCCAAAGTTTTGAGGATATGGGCTATTTTTGTATCGATAATATGCCACCTCGATTGATTCCAAAATTCTGGGAATTGATCAAAGAATCAGGTAAAGTCACAAAAATGGCTTTAGGAGTAGATTTACGTTCTCGTTCCTTCTTTGAAGAAATTCAAAACATGCTGATTGAAATCGAAAATACGAACTTCATCGACACTTCTATCTTGTTTTTAGATGCTTCGGACGAAGAACTAGTTGCTCGTTACAAAGAAACAAGACGAGCGCATCCGATGGCAATGGACGGTTTGATCACTGAAGGAATCCGTAAAGAGCGGGCAATATTAGACGACTTGAAAGCACAAGCTTCCGTGATCATTGACACCACGACATTGACACCACGACAATTACGCGAAAAAATCAACGAGTCTTTCAAGTCAAAGGGAGACCAAGGATTTCGAATTGAATTTGTATCATTTGGCTTTAAATATGGGTTGCCGATTGACTCTGATATCGTGATGGATGTACGTTTTTTGCCAAATCCTCATTATATTCCAGAACTAAGACCACTAACCGGTAAAGACCAGCCAGTCTATGATTATGTAATGTCCTTTGATGAAACACAATCTTTCTACCATAAATTCTTGGATCTTCTGGAAACTGTATTGCCTGGATATATCAAAGAAGGAAAAAGCAGCTTGACGGTTGCAATCGGCTGTACAGGCGGCCAACACCGTTCTGTGGCGTTGACTGAACGTTTGGCAAATGCTTTAGGAAAAACATATAAAGTCAATGTGACACATCGGGACAAGGATAAAAGGAAAGAGACGGTGAACCGGTCGTGAAAATGAAAACCTACCGGATAAGGAAACCAAAGATTGTAGTGGTTGGCGGTGGCACGGGTCTGCCGGTTATTCTAAAAAGTTTACGAAATCAGGGAGCAGATATCACGGCAGTAGTGACTGTTGCGGATGATGGTGGAAGCAGCGGCGCAATCAGAGAATCGATCGCTATGGCTCCTCCTGGTGACTTGAGAAATGTCTTAGTAGCGTTATCGGATATGCCGCAATTCTATGAAGATATTTTCCAATATCGTTTTAAAAAAGAAGATCAGTTCTTAGCGAATCATACGATCGGTAACCTGATCATTGCTGCAGTTTCCGAAATGCGAGGAAGCACATACGAGGCGATTCAATTATTAGCGAAAATGATGCATGTAGATGGACACGTCTACCCTTCTTCAGAAACGCCTTTGACCTTGCATGCGGTCTTTAAAGACGGAACGACTGCAGTAGGAGAATCTAAAATTGCGATTGATCGCAAAACGATCGATCATGTCTATGTTTGCAACACGAATGATAAAAGTGAAGCTAAAGCGGCACGAAAAGTCGTTTCAGCAATTATGGATGCCGACATGGTCGTTTTAGGTCCCGGCAGTTTATTCACTAGCATCCTTCCCAATTTAGTGATACCAGAAATTGGCGAAGCTATGATTAATACAACTGCTGAAACCGTGTATATCTGTAATATCATGACCCAAAAAGGGGAAACTGAACACTTCACCGATGCCGATCATATACGTGTCTTACACAAGCATTTGAAGCAGCCCTTTATCGACACGGTACTAGTTAATACGGAAAAAGTACCAGAAGATTATATGGACCCGGAAATCTATGATGAGTACTTAGTACAAGTTGCACATGATTTCCATGGATTGAGAAATGAAGGCTGTCGAGTGATTTCTACCGATTTCTTAGAATTGAAAGACGGTGGTGTCTTCCATGATGGAGACAAAGTGGTAGAAGAATTGTTCCGATTAGTTTTCGGTTCAAAATATTAAGCAATTTATTGTTGGAGAAAGGAGGAGAATAGGATGTCATTTGCTGCAGATGTGAAGAAAGAACTAACTGGTTTGGAAGTTCATCGAGAACATGCGAAAGCAGAATTAGCTGCTTTGTTGCGAATGAACGGCTCTTTAGGTATTGTGAACCAGCAGTTTATTTTGAACGTCCAAACAGAAAATGCTGCAATTGCCAGACGTATCTATTCTCTTTTGAAAGATCATTATCAGGTACGAAGTGAGCTACTCGTTCGTAAAAAAATGAAATTAAAAAAGAACAATGTCTATATCGTCCGCTTGAAGCAAGGCACAAAAGATGTGTTGATGGATCTTGATATTATGGATGGTATGATGTTCAATGGACACGTTTCGGACGAGATCATGGGGAATTCGCAAAAAATGCGTTCGTATTTACGTGGGGCTTTTATGGCCTCGGGTTCAGTCAATAATCCAGAAACAAGCCGTTATCATTTAGAGATATTTTCCATTTATGAACAGCATAACCAAGACATTTGCGATATGTTGAATTATTACGGACTGCATGCTCGAACGCTTGAACGACGCAATGGCTATATTTCCTATTTAAAAGGTGCAGAAAAGATTGCTGATTTCTTGACACTGATTGGTGCAACCAATTCGATGCTACGATTTGAAGACGTACGGATTGTACGGGATATGAGAAATTCGGTCAATCGCCTAGTTAATTGTGAGACAGCAAATTTGAATAAGACGATCGATGCGGCTTCTAAACAAATTGAAAACATCGAATTGATCGAAGCAAAGGTCGGTCTGCATGCCCTTCCTGAAAAACTTCAGGAAATTGCTGAACTCCGGCTTCAGCATCCAGAAGTCAGTTTGAAAGAGTTAGGGGAAATGATTCCCTCAGGTGCGATATCCAAATCGGGAATCAATCACCGCATACGCAAAATCAATGAATTTGCGGAAAAACTACGTGAAGAAGCAGTGTAATCCAATGTAAAAACTGATACATGAAGCAGAGATGCGGATGTATCAGTTTTTTTATTTGACAAAATATTACTTGCTTTTCTTTTCTTCTTCTGTCAAACTATAAATCCCTATTACTGCCCGTTGTTCGCCATAGATTTGTTTAAAAATCGATTTTAAAGGAGAAACAAGGATGACAGAGTATATTGAATTGATTCATGCACGAGAAAACAACTTGAAAAACATTGATTTGCGTATCCCAAAAAATAAAATTACTATCTTTACTGGCGTATCAGGATCTGGCAAATCTTCTATCGTTTTTGATACGATTGCACAGGAGGCAGGCAGACAGCTGAATGAGACTTTTAGTAGTTTTGCACGTAATTTTTTGCCTAAATATAGCAGACCTGATATTGATGAGATCAAGCATTTATCGACAGCTGTATTGATCAACCAGAAGAAACTGGGAGGAAATGCTCGATCCACTTTAGGTACTGCAACGGATATCCAGGCACTTTTTCGAATTTTATTTTCACGCTTTGCTGAACCGTCATTGGGTTATGCCAATGCGTATTCATTTAATGATCCTCAAGGTATGTGCCCTGTCTGCCAAGGAATTGGAAAAACGATAACATTGAATATCGATGCCGCCGTAGATGCGACACGCTCACTAAATGAAGGAGCAATCTTGCTTCCCAATTTCACGGTAGGGACTTGGTATTGGAAAATGTATGCAGAGACTGGTTTATTCGACCCAAACAAACCAATCTCCGAATACACATCAGAAGAATACGATCGATTATTGTATGGAAAAGCAGAGAGAATCAATATACCAAGTGCGGGAGATATGAATGTGACTTATGAAGGGATTGTCACTCGATTCATGCGAACCAATGTCCATACTGAAAAAGAAACAACGAAAAAAACAGCAAAGGTTCTTGAGACATATACCAAGATGGATACTTGTCCAGAATGCCAAGGAAAACGTTTCTCACCCGAAGTCCTAAACTCTAAAATAAACGGTTATAATATATACGATTTAACAGCAAAAGAATTATCTTCACTATTACAAATACTAGAAACGTTAGATAACAAAGAGCGTCATCCGTTGATTGCCAGTATCAAAAAACGTATCCAAGATTTGATTGATATTGGATTAGGCTATATGACATTGACACGCGAGACCTCAAGTTTATCTGGAGGGGAATCACAGCGAGTAAAAATGGTGAAGCAATTAGCTAGCAGTTTGACTAATATGATGTATATTTTTGATGAGCCAAGTACAGGATTGCATCCTAGAGATGTCCACCTACTTAATGATTTATTGAAAAAAATCCGGGATGAGGGGAATACAGTTCTGGTAGTCGAACATGATCCTGATGTCATCAAGGTGGCCGATCATATCGTGGATGTAGGACCTTATGCTGGAAGTCACGGCGGTGAGATCATGTATACTGGGGATTATGATGGATTACTGGATTCTGGTACGTTAACGGGAAACTATTTGCGACATCAATTACCAATCAAAAAAGAAGTACGGACATTTTCAGAAACCTTCATTAGCCGCCAGAGCTCTTTGCATAATTTAAAAAATATTCGTTTAGAAATCCCTAAAGGTGTATTTACCGTTGTTTCAGGGGTAGCTGGTTCTGGCAAGAGTACATTGGTCAATCAAGTATTTGTAAAAGACTTTCCAGAAAGCCTACTTATTGATCAAAATCCAATCCATACGAACAAACGGTCAAATCCAGCCACATTCAGTGGAATCATGAATAACATTCGGAAAGCTTTTGGTAAAGAAAATCAAGTTGATGCTGGATATTTCAGCTACAATTCTAAAGGGGCTTGTCCAGAATGCAAAGGAACGGGTGTAATCGAGCTTAATCTATCCTTTATGGACAAATCAGAGGTAGTTTGTTCAAATTGCCATGGGAAACGCTATGATCCAGCTGTTTTGGATTATCGTTATCGTGGAAAAAATATCGTAGAAGTTATGGATATGACCATAGAAGAAGCACTTGAATTTTTTGATGAGAAAGAGATCCAGCGAAAGCTTGAGAATCTAAAAGAAGTTGGTATTGGTTATCTGACTCTTGGACAGCCGATGGATACCTTGTCTGGCGGAGAAGCACAAAGGCTGAAATTAGCTAATGAATTGAAAACAAATGGACAAATATACATTCTAGATGAGCCAACAACAGGACTGCATATGTCAGATGTCGAAAATGTGATTCGAATTATCAATAACTTAGTGGATAAAGGGAACACGGTCATTGTTATTGAACATAATCTAGATGTGATCCGAAGTGCTGATTGGATCATTGATCTTGGACCAGAAGGTGGATCTGGTGGTGGAAATATTCTTTATGAAGGGATTCCAGGAGGATTAAAGAACGCACAAACGATCACTGGAAACAATATCTGATTGAATACTGTTTAGTGGAGAGGTTGTGACAGAAGCTACTTCTGGAACACCGTTTATTCGGAAAAAACATACTAGGAATGGGCTGTGACAAGACTTTAGTCACAGCCCCCTTGTTGTTTTATTTTGCTTGGATCAATTCTTTTAGTTTTTCTTTTGAAATAGATTCATCAAAGATTTCT
The DNA here is from genome assembly GCF_001814285.1 of Enterococcus sp. HMSC076E04. NCBI lineage: Bacteria > Bacillati > Bacillota > Bacilli > Lactobacillales > Enterococcaceae > Enterococcus > Enterococcus sp. HMSC076E04. The sequence goes on from NZ_KV815632.1 coordinate 147,725, forward strand.
TTACCCAAGATGACAGTTGGAACAAATCGAATATGTGCTTGCTCAGCTTCGTTAATGATAGCTTGGCTCAGCTGTTCGTCTTTTTGTTCTGCCAGCCCTAATTTATCTGCTGCAAAATCCGCTACTCCTTGGAGCGAAAGATGTTTCCACTCGTCTTGAGTATCGAATATTTGTTTGATCTCTTTGATTGCTTGTTGTCCATCGCTGATCGTGATATACCGGTGCATCACGTTTCCTCGCTGCAAGCTTTCTTTTTCTTTATCGAATAATTTGATCACTCTCTGTAATTGACCACTTTGGACGGCTTCTTCCAATAGCTCATGAGATTCTTCAAACCATTGTCGGCAATATGGGCAAGCTAAGTTGATGAATTCAATCATTTTTTTAGGAGCATCTGATGAACCATAAGTAATACCTTTTTCTGTAGTTGTTTTTGTTGCATCAATCACTGATATATCCATGTAAAAACACCTCTTTCGGTTATAGTTTACACATGTCTGACAAAAAAAGGCAACGATTTAGATTGTTTTTCTAAAAAAATGATTGAAATAGACGTATGTGAAATATTTTTCTAAATAAAAGAAAAAATGGAATATTTTACGTTATAATGGAACAGATAATAAGAGAGAATATGAACAAGGATGATGAATCATGCGAAAAATGAAAACAATGGACGGCAATACGGCAGCCGCGTATATTTCTTATGCTTTTACCGAGATTGCTGCAATATATCCGATAACGCCAAGTTCGACCATGGCTGAATTAGTCGATCAATGGTCAGCAGCAGGAAAAGAAAATGTATTTGGTCAACCAGTAAAAGTAGTGGAAATGCAGTCCGAAGCAGGAGCAGCTGGCGTGGTTCACGGTTCACTGAAAACTGGTGCGCTGACAACTACATATACCGCCTCACAAGGGTTGCTTTTGATGATACCGAATATGTATAAAATTGCTGGGGAACTGCTGCCAAGTGTTTTTCACGTTGCTAGTCGGGCAGTGACGACGAATGCTTTAAATATATTTGGAGATCATGGAGACGTGATGGCTGCAAGACAAACAGGGTTTGCGATGCTAGCTGAAAGCAGTGTGCAAGAAGTGATGGATTTAGCACCTGTTGCCCATCTTGCTTCCATTGAAGGCGAATTGCCTTTTTTGAATTTCTTTGATGGGTTCCGTACGAGTCACGAAATTCAAAAAATCGAAGTTTTGGAATATGAAGAATTAGCTCCTTTGGTCAATCAGGAGAAATTAGCTTCTTTTCGTAAACGAGGGATGAATCCCAATCATCCGACAGTTAGTGGCACGAACCAGAATCCAGATATTCATTTTCAACAACGGGAAACAATCAATCCGTATTATGATAAGTTACCTGCAATCGTACAAAAATATATGAAAGAGATCAATCGATTACGAGGTACTTCTTATGATTTGGTGACTTATTACGGAGCAGCTGATGCAGAAGAGGTCATTGTTTCGATGGGATCAGTTGCACAGACGATTGAGCAAACAGTTGATTATTTGAATGCAAACGGACGGAAAACAGGTTTTTTGAATATCCATCTTTATCGACCTTTTCCAGTGGAAACATTCGTGCAAAAGTTACCTCATACAGTAAAAGCAATCGCTGTTCTTGATCGAAGTAAAGAGCCAGGAGCAGGGGGAGAACCCCTTTTATTAGACATTCAAAGTGCGTTATATGATTCTGAATTTCGCCCGGCTATTATTGGTGGTCGCTACGGATTAGGTTCGAAAGATGTGACGCCCGATCAAATCTCGGCAGTTTTTGATGAATTGCAAAAAGATCCAAGTATACGCAAAAAACGGTTCACCATAGGGATCGTGGATGATGTGACTTATCAATCTTTGGAAACAAAAGAAAGTCTAGATTTAACAGAACCGCAAACATTCCAGGCAAAGTTTTGGGGATTTGGATCTGACGGAACAGTTGGTGCAAATAAATCAGCCATCAAGATTATCGGGGATCACACAGACAAATATGCTCAAGGCTATTTTTATTATGACTCGAAAAAATCTGGCGGTCTAACTGTCTCTCATCTTCGTTTTGGAGATACGCCGATACGTTCAGCGTATCTTGTCGAGCATGCGGACCTTGTTGCTTGTCACACACCAGCTTACCTGCATAGCTATGACTTGGTCAAAGGATTGAAGCCAGGTGGAATCTTTTTACTGAATACTCTTTGGAGTGACGAACAATTAGAAACGCATCTGCCGATAAAATTAAAACGTTACTTGGCTGAAAATAACATTCGGTTCTATACGATCAATGCCATGAGATTGGCCCAAGAAGTTGGTTTGGGACGCCGAATCAATACGGCAATGGAAACAGCATTTTTTAAATTAGCTGACATCATTCCATTTGATGAAGTGATCCCGTTGCTAAAAGAAGAAGCGCTAAAAAGCTACGGGCATAAATCAATGGCTATCGTAGAAAAAAACATACAGGCAATCGATCGGACAATCGAACTGCTTCATGAAGTTGTGATTCCAGAAAATTGGAAAACATTGGAGATGCCTGAAAAAATCAATAAAAGAAACAGGGGGTATGTACAAGAAATCCTTGAGCCGGTGAATGCACAGGAAGGGAATCATCTCTCTGTTGGTACGCTTGTAGCAAATGGAATGACAACTGGCGAAATGCCTTTAGGAACGGCTTCTGTTGAAAAGCGAGGTGTCGCTTTAGAAGTACCTGAGTGGATTAGTGATCGCTGTACGATGTGTAATGAATGTGCCTTTGTTTGTCCTCATGCTGCCATCCGTCCATTTTTAGCAGATGAAGAGGAAATGGAAGAAGCGCCAGAAGGATTTATCGTGAGAGAAATGCGAGGCGCAGACGGCGTAAAATACCGTATCCAAGTTTCAGTGGAAGACTGTACAGGTTGTGGTCTGTGTGTAGAGGCTTGTCCCGCAAAAGGTAAAGCTTTAGTAATGAAACCTTATGAAGAACAGAAAGAACAAGCTATGAATTGGGCTTTTGCAATGACGCTAAGACAAAAAGAAAATCCATTGAAAGGGAAAAATACGGTTTTATCGACACAATTCAACCAACCGCTTCTTGAATTCTCAGGCGCTTGCTTAGGCTGTGGCGAAACACCTTATGTAAAATTATTGACACAAATGTTCGGCGATCGAATGATGATCGCGAATGCGACAGGCTGTTCTTCTATTTGGGGCGGTGCCTCTCCAGCTTCTCCTTATACGACAAACGGATGTGGTCAAGGGCCTGCATGGTCAAATTCTTTATTGGAAGATAATGCTGAATTTGGTTATGGTATGCTTCTGGCGGCACAGACTCGTCGTGAGGCTTTGGCAAATTCAATCAAAGAAGTATTGCCAAAAGTATCAGAAGAACTGCGAGAATTGATGGAAGACTGGTTGGAACATCTCTTTGAGAGTGAAGGAACGCAACAAAGAGCAGCAAAACTGCAAGCAGCGATCGAAAACGAACGATCAATTGTCCCTGAATTGGAAGGTATATACAAGAGAAGAGATCTATTCGTAAAAAACAGCCAATGGATGATTGGCGGAGACGGATGGGCTTATGACATTGGTTTTGGCGGAATCGATCATGTACTTGCCAGCGGAGCAGACGTAAATATCCTTGTTTTGGATAACGAAGTCTATTCCAATACCGGCGGTCAAACCTCAAAAGCAACACCAGCTTCGGCAATCGCTAAATTTTCAGCTAGTGGAAAATATGCTTCAAAGAAAGACTTAGGGATGATGGCGATGACATATGGGAATGTCTATGTAGCACAAATCGCTTCAGGTGCCAATCAAATGCAGACAATCAAAGCATTTGAAGAAGCAGAAAAGTATCCTGGTCCTTCTCTGATTATTGCCTATACACCTTGTATCACACATGGTTTGCTTGGTGGAATGAAAGAATCGCTTAAAGAAGCAAAAGAAGCTGTTTCTTCTGGTTATTGGTCATTATATCGATATAACCCTACAATGGTCGAAAAAAACAAAAAACCAATGACTTTGGACTACAAAAAACCTGATTTCTCTACTATGCCTGATTTCATGAGGAAACAAGTTCGCTTTTCCTCGCTAGAGAACGCAAATCCAAATCTTGCAAAAGCTTTATTTGAAAAGACTGTCCAAGATGCTAAAACACGTTTTTACAACTATGCTGCACTGTCAGGAGAATTAGAAAAAATCAAGAAAAGACTTGAACCAGAAGAGTCTATTGATGTAGTCGTTAAGACGAGAAAAGAAAAAACGACGGATCTTGAAGCGGAAGAAAGAAGAGCAGCCCGAAGAGCCGCCAGAGCAGAACGACGTAAAAAAATGGAACACGTTACAGAAGAAAAAAGTGAAAAATAACAGAAAAAATGTAATGAATAATTCTCTGAGGTTTAAAAAATTTTATTCTAGAGAAAAATAAAACGCATACTTGTAATTTTCTTGAAAATTATGTGTTTTTCTCAAGAAAAAAACGAGCAGATCAGCCTCTAAAATTAAAACATATGATATACTAGAGAGGAAATCTCAAAAGAGAAGAGAGGCTTTTTATGTCATTTCAAATCGGGGAACTTTTTAATTTGGACTATTGGCAGCAAATGTTTTCCGGTGACTTGTTCTCTCTGAATTTTTTGGTGAACATACTTGATATTCTGGTTGTCTGGTATCTTGTATACAAACTGATCCAACTGCTGCGAGGCACAAAAGCGATTCAGCTTCTGAAAGGTGTAGCTATTTTTATTGTTATCCGAATCGTAGCGGAAATCATTGGTCTGCACACCTTGTCTTGGTTGATGAACCAAGTCATCACGTACGGGGTGATAGCTGCTATCGTGATTTTTCAGCCGGAAATCCGGAGAGGACTGGAACATCTTGGACGCAGTTCGCTTTTCAAACAATCAAAAAGCGAACAGCAGGAAGATGAGAAGATGATCTTGTCTTTTGACAAAGCCATCCAATATATGTCCAAGCGAAAAATCGGTGCACTGATCACTATCGAACGTCATACTGGATTAGATGAGTATATTGAGACA